>JBAZPY010000011.1:0-11725 GCA_041645515.1 Agrococcus sp. | reverse complement strand
CCGTCCCACGTCCTGGTGAAGTTCTCGTTCGCCCACATGATGCAGAACGGCTGGTCGAGGTCGCTCTCGAGCAGCGCCTCGATCGGACGCTCGAGGAGCTTCTTGCCGGCGAACCAGTAGTAGTAGTACATGAACGCGTCGATGCCGTGGGCGCGGCTGAGCTCCCGCTGCTGCCTGCGCACCGAGTCGAGCTCGAGCGAGTAGTAGCCGAGCTCGGTGGGCCGCAGCGGCACCACGTGCCCGTCGTAGATCGGGACGGCCTTGACGACGTTGTACCACTCGGTGAAGCCCTTGCCCCACCACTTGTCGTTCTCGGGGACCTGGTGGAACTGCGGCAGGTAGAACGGCACGATCCGCGCCGACGCCTGCGCCGCGCCGGCCGCCGGCGCCGCCACCTCGCGGCGCTCGAGCACGCGCATGCCCGCCTCGGTCGAGAGCAGGCCGACCATGCGCTCGATCGCGTGGGCGCACGTGCCGTCGATCTGGCCAGACTCGGGCTCGAAGTCGTCGCGGTCGAAGCGGAACGCCCGCAGGCCCTGGAGGACGAAGCCGCGCACCCAGTACATCGAGCCGGCGGGGAAGCGCAGCGCGTCGGGGTCGAGCGGCAGCGAGAGCCGCCGGTAGACGCCACGCACGAGATCGAGGTCGCCGCCCCAGTGCTCCGGCCCCACGACGCTCCCGTCGGCGGTGACCGCTGCGATGTCGCGGTCCGCGCGCATCGCCGCGAGGATCTCCTCGACGTTGCCGGCGGAGCCGAGCAGCGCGCTCGTGAGGCTCGAGCGCCAGGTCGCGCCGTCGCCCGCGAGCTCCGGGTGCTCCTCGCGCCAGGCGCTCTTCTTCGTGTGCACCTTGAGCACGACGTCGTACGGGTCGAGGATGCCGGCGTTGATGACCTGCACGAGCGGCCAGATGTCGCGGCCGTGGTTCTCGACCGTCAGCACCTCGACGTGCTGCGCGCCGTCGACGGCGAGCCGGTCCGGCGAGATCACCTCGCCGGAGGAGTTGGTGACGTACAGGTCGAACGGCTCGGGGATGCTCGACAGGCTCTGCACCAGCTCGTCGAGCAGCTCGATGAAGTGGCAGTGCAGCACGACGGCGATGGGCGCGTGCGTCTCGGGACCGCGGCGCGAGAAGCGCCAGTCGACCGGGAACCCGACGAAGCGCGAGCCCTGCATGCGGCGGGACCAGCCCTCGAAGGACGACGGCGCGGTCGAGGCGGCGGGCTCGATCACCTTCGGCGAACCGCTCCGGCGGATGGTCCGCTGGGCGAAGCGGCGCCCCATGCCCCCGATGCGCCGCGCGCGCCCGACCCACACCTTCGGGTCCCACGGGTCCGGTCGGGCGGCCAGGTCCTCGGCGGCCTGCAGCTCGCGACGCGCTCGCGCCAGCTCTTGCTGCAGCTCGACGATCTGGCTGCGCTCGGATGCAGGGTCGTTCGTCGCTTCCGTCACCCGGCGAGTCTACCGGTGGCGCTCGGAGGCCCCTCGGGACCGGTAGAAGAGCGCCCCGTACGTCCGTCGCAGCGCCTGGCGGGGGAGCGCGCGGAAGGCGGTGCGCGCGACGAGGTTCGCCCACGACCGCGGCCGGGAGACGAGCCGGTAGGCCACGAGGTTGCGCTGCATCTGCTGCTCGGCGCGGAACATCCCGGGGGCGGCCCGACGGCTGAACATCGCCTCGCCGGCGCGGAACAGCACGAGCGGCTCGGCGAGGTTGCGGAAGACCGATCCGTGCGCGAGCAGCCGAGCGAAGACGTCGTAGTCCTCCATGAACGGCACGTGGCGGTAGCCGCCCACCGCGACGAGGTGCTCGCGGCGGATGACGGCGCTCGGATTGTTGACCGGGCTGTTCAGCTTCGCGTAGCGGGCGATGGCGTCGTGCTCGAGCGGCAGCGACCGCGTGCCGACGAGCCGCGTCTCCTCGCCGTCGAACTCGCTCATCGCGGAGCCGATGACGTCGACGCCGCCCTCGCGGAGCACGGCCATCTGCGTCTGCAGCCGGTGCGGGACGGAGATGTCGTCCGAGTCCATGCGGACGATCCAGGGGTAGCGGGCGACCTCCAGTCCGGCCTGGGCGGCGATCGCCGAGCCGCGGTTCTCCGGCAGCGCGACCCGGACGAGCGGGATGCCGCGGTCGCCGAAGCGGTCGAGCACCTCGAGCAGCGGCTCGCCCAGCGGGCCGTCCTCGACGACGATGACCTCGTCGGGGGCGAGCGTCTGGCTGAACATGCTCTCGAGCGCCTTCGCGAAGTGCTCGGGGTCCACCCGGTGGTAGACGGCCATGAGCACCGACGTCCGCCAGTCGTCCATCAGCGCTGTCTCCCCGCTCGCACGATCTCCACGGTGTGCCACGCTATCCCGAGCATCGGGCCGACGAGCAGCGCGACGATGGTGCGCGCGGTCAGGTCGAGCGGCAGGAGCAGGAGCGCGAGCGCCGCGATGGTCGCCGCCCACCAGCCCAGCACGTAGCCGCCGTGCCGCTCGTGCGCGAGGGCCGCGGACCCCGAGAGGAACAGCGCGGCGGTGGTGCCCGAGGCGAGCGTGAGGCCCGCGAGCTCCGCTCCCGGCATGTCGAAGCCCTCGCCCATGAAGGCGAGGATGGGCGGCCCGACGACCCACGCGGCGGCAGCGCCGAGGACCGCGATCCCGAGCACCGCGAGCACCGGCGGCACGAGCGCGCGCGCCCCGGCTGCCCGCCGATCGGCGAAGTGCACCACGATCGCGTTCTGGAACGACGTCAGCGGCACGAGCAGCGGCGCCCGGGTCAGGGTGACGGCGAGGATGAGCCCGCCCAGGATCCGCGGGTCCTCGCCGACGGCCGTCGCCTTGAGCAGCACGGGGGTGCCCACCACCAGCACCGCGGTCGCGGATGCGGCGACCATCGCCTGGCCGACCCGGGCGAGGAACGGGCGGAGCGGGACGTCGGCCCGCAGCCTGAGCGCTTCCCGGCACGCCGGCGACAGCAGCACGAGGACGATCCAGGTGACGGAGCCGCACACGGTGGCGACGAGCAGGCCGACCTCCGGGAACCCGAGGGCGGCGGCGGCCGCTGCCACGACGAGCCGGAGCGCCGCGTCGACCGTGAGCAGGGTGCCGTAGTGGCCCCAGCGGCCGGCGCCGGAGAGCGCGCCGCTCAGTGCGGCCTGGATCGTGAAGCTCGCGATGGCGGCGGCCAGCAGGCCCACCCCGAGCCCCGTGTGCTCCGGCACGAGCCGGCTGGCCCAGATGGGCGAGGTGGCCAGCACGAGCACGGCGACGGCCGCGCCGATCGCGACGGCGGCGACGACGGGGCGCGCACCGTCGCGCCGCTCGGTCGTGAGGGCCCCGTGCACCGCGCGGGTCGACTCGTGCATCAGTCCGTTGACGATCCCGGTGAGCGCGAAGAACGCCGACCAGTAGACGGCGAAGATGTCGAAGCGGTCGGCCCCGAGGCTGCGGGCCGCGACGAAGAGCACGAGGTACCCGGACGCGGCGGAGAAGATCGTGGCGCCCGCGACGCCGGAGAGGCCCGCGCGCGCCGTGGCGGGACGGCGCGGCGAGCTCATGGCGACCAGCCTACGGCGGGCACGCGGCTAGACTGCCCGGGTGGCAGCAGCAGGCGTCTTCGAGAGCGCGCCCGTGGCGACCCCCGAGATCGCGCGAGGCACGTGGCTCGTCGTCCCGCTCTACAACGAGGGGCCGGTCATCCGCTCGGTCGTCGAGCATGCCCGTCGCACGTTCCCGAACGTGGTCTGCGTCGACGACGGCTCCTCCGACGACTCCGTCGCCGAGGCGAAGGCCGGCGGCGCGCACGTGGTGCGGCACGCCATCAACCTGGGGCAGGGAGCGGCGCTGCAGACGGGCATCCGCTACGCGCTGCTCGATCCCGGGGCTCGCTGGATCGTCACGTTCGACGCCGACGGGCAGCACCGCACCGAGGACGCGCTGCGGATGGTCGAGCGACTGGCCGCCGAGCCGCTCGACATCGTCATCGGCTCGCGGTTCCTCGACGACCGGACGAAGCCGGGGCTGCTGAAGCGCGTCGTGCTCCGCGCCGCCGTCATCTTCCAGCGCATCACGAGCGGCGTGCGGCTCACCGACGCCCACAACGGCCTGCGCGCGATGACCCGCGAGACCGCGTCGCGCATCCGGATCACCCAGAACCGGATGGCGCACGCCTCCGAGCTCGTGGACCAGATCGCCTCCCTCGAGCTGCGCTTCGCGGAGGAGCCGGTGCACGTCATCTACACCGAGTACAGCCGGTCGAAGGGGCAGTCGCTCTGGAACTCGGTGAACATCCTCAGCGAGCTCCTCTTCAAGTAGGCGGGACCATGGACACCGGCAAGATCCTCATCCAGATCATCC
This sequence comes from Agrococcus sp., assembly GCA_041645515.1. GTDB lineage: Bacteria > Actinomycetota > Actinomycetes > Actinomycetales > Microbacteriaceae > Agrococcus. The sequence goes on along the minus strand of JBAZPY010000011.1, from coordinate 7,385 downwards.
TCATCATCGGGCTCGCGGTGCCTGCCGTCATCATCCTGCTGCCCACCAAGGGCGCGCGCGGGCTCGCGATCCGGCGGCTCACGATGCTGGGCATCCTGCTCGGCGGCATCGTCGCGGTGATGTTCCCCTCGCTCACCGACGCGATCGCGCGGACGCTCGGGGTCGGCCGCGGCGCCGACCTGGTGCTGTACGGCTTCCTCATCGTGTTCGTCTCGTACACGCTCTCGACCTCGGCGCACCTGCGGCGCGTCGACCGGCAGATCTCCGAGCTGACGCGCGAGCTGGCCGTGGCGCGCGCCGAGCCGCCGACGGCCGTCACCCCGGATCGCTGAACCGCGCCGTCGGGGCGCGCTCACGCACGCCCACTACGCTCAGCCTGCAACCACCGGACGGAGCCTCATGACGCAGCGGCGCACCATCGTGCTCATGCCGACGTACGACGAGCGCGACGCGCTGCCCGTCACGGCGGAGCGGCTGCTCGCGGCCGCCCCCGACGTCACGCTGCTCGTCATCGACGACGGCAGCCCAGACGGCACCGGCGAGGTCGCGGATGCGATGGCGGCGACGGACGCCCGGGTGCGCGTGCTGCACCGCCCGGCGAAGCAGGGGCTCGGCGCGGCGTACCTGGCGGGCATGCGGCTCGCGCTCGACGAGGGCTTCGACACGATCGTCACGATGGATGCCGACGGCTCGCATCCCGCGGCCGTGCTGCCCTCGATGCTCGAGGCCGCCGAGCGCGCGGAGCTCGTGATCGGCTCGCGCTGGGTGCCCGGCGGCGGCACCGTGGACTGGCCGGCGCATCGCCGGCTGATCAGCCGGGGCGGGACGCTCTACGCGCAGCTCGCGCTCGGGCTCGGCGTGGCCGACATGACCGCGGGATACCGCGTGTACGACGCGGGGCTGCTGCGGCGGATCCTGGAGCACGACGTCTCCAGCCAGGGCTACTGCTTCCAGATCGACATGACCCGGCGCGCCGACGACGCGGGCGCCCGGATCGCGGAGGTGCCGATCACCTTCCGCGAGCGCGAGCTCGGCCGATCCAAGATGTCGAGCGGCATCGTCGCGGAGGCGCTGCTGAAGACGACCGCGTGGGGCGTCGGCCGGCGCGCCGCGCGGCTGCGCGGCGCGCTCGACCGGCTCAGGCGAACGCAGACAGTCCGCTGATCGCCCTGCCGACGATGAGCGCGTTCATCTGCGCCGTGCCCTCATAGGTGTAGAGCGCCTCGGCGTCGGCGAAGAATCGCGCGACGTCGTAGTCGGTGACGATCCCGTTGCCGCCGCACACCTCGCGGCACCAGCCGACGACCTCGCGCATCCGGCTCGTCACGTACGCCTTCGCGAGCGCCGAGTGCGCGTCCTCCTGGCGGCCCTCGTCGAGCATCCGCGAGACCTGCACGCACAGCGCGATCGATGCCGTGATGTGGCCGAGCGACTTCGCCAGCAGGTCCTGCACCAGCTGGTGGCCGGCGATCGGCTTGCCGAACTGCACGCGCTCGGTGGTGTACCGCACCGCCGCCTCAAAGGCGCCCATCATGACGCCCACCGCGCTCCACGCGACCTCGGCGCGCGTGAGCCGCAGGATCCGCGCGGTGTCGCGGAAGCTCGACGCGCCCTGCAGCCGCATGGCCTCGGGCACTCGCACCCCTTCGAGCACGATGTCGGCGTTCTGCACCATGCGGAGCGAGATCTTGCGCTCGATCTTCGTCGCGGTGAAGCCGGGCGCCGTCGTCGGCACGATGAACCCCAGCACCTGACCGGACGCCGCGTCCTTCGCCCAGACGATCACGATGTCGGCGTGCGTGGCGTTGCCGATCCAGCGCTTCGCGCCGTCGAGGATCCAGTCGTCGCCGTCGCGGCGGGCCGTCGTGCGCAGCCCCTGCGCCGCGTCGGAACCGGAGAGCGGCTCGGTGAGGCCGAACGCCCCGACAACCGAGCAGTCGGCGAGCCTCGGCAGCCACTCCTGCCGCTGCGCCGGGGAGCCCGCGACACCGATCGAGCCGGCCACGAGGCCGTTCTGCACCCCGACGAAGGTCGAGACGGATGCGTCGACGCGGCTCATCTCGAGCGCGATCCACCCCCGGTAGACGGCCGAGTTCTCGAAGCGCGCGGTCTCGGGCCAGCCGGGCCCGACGACGCCGAGCGCGGCGATCCCCGGGATCAGATCGGTCGGGAAGGCGTCGCGGTGCCAGTGGTCGTCGATCACCGGACGCACGCGCTCCTCCATGAACGCGCGGATCTCGGCGAGCGACGCCTGCTCGGCAGCTGAGAGGTCGAGGGCGAACCCGGTGAAGTCGCTCGTGAGCGGGGTGAACTCCATGGTGCTCCTGTCGTGCGGTCGTCCCCGCCTCGGCGCGGGGGCATGTGCACGCTAGGGGATCGGCGGGGCCGAAGGCACGGCGTTGGTATCGTCGGACCAAAGTGCTGGAAGGAGCCGCCGTCGTGCTTGTGCGCATCGCCAACGAGCCCCGCGACTACGCGTGGGGCAGCGAGACGGCGATCCCCGAGTACCTCGGCCGCCCCGAGACCGGCGGACCGCAGGCCGAGCTGTGGCTCGGCGCGCACCCCGGGTGCCCGGCACGGGTCGACGGGCGGCCGCTCGACGCGGCGCTCGCCGACGCCGGGCTGCCGCAGCCGCGGATCCTGCTGAAGGTGCTCGCGGCGGCGCGGCCGCTGTCGCTCCAGGTGCACCCCACCGCCGAGCAGGCCGTCGACGGGTTCGCCCGCGAGGAGGCGGCGGGCGTGCCGCTGGATGCGCCCACCCGCACGTACCGCGACCGGCACGCGAAGCCCGAGCTGATCGTGGCCGTCACGCCCTTCGAGGCGCTCAGCGGCTTCCGGCCGCTCGCCGACTCGCTGCCAGTGCTCGACGCGCTCGCGGCCGTCGACGATCGGGTCGCGCCGCTCGTCCACCGGGCGGGCGCATCGCTGCGGGACGCGGTCGCGTGGCTGCTCTCGGACGCGCCGGACCGCGCCCCCGTGGTCGAGGGCATCGTGATCGCCGCGGAGCGCCTGCCCGACGAGCTGGCGGCCGAGCGCGACACCGTCCGCAGGGTCGCGGCGTTCGCCCCGGGCGACCCCGCCGTGGCGATCGCGCTGCTGCTGCACCGCGTCTCGCTCGCGCCGGGCGAGGCGCTCTTCCTCGACGCCGGCAACCTGCACGCCTATCTCGAGGGCCTCGCCATCGAGCTGATGGCCCCGAGCGACAACGTCGTGCGCGGCGGCATGACGCCCAAGCACATCGACCGCGACGAACTGCTGCGCATCCTCGACCTGACGCCGCTCGACGACCCGCGGCTGCCCGCGGAACCGCTCGACGGCGCGACGCGATGGGCGCCGGCGGCGCCGTTCGAGCTGCGCCACATCGAGGGCGCGCACACGGTGGGCGCGGCGGACGAGGGGCTGCTGCTCGCCCTGTCCGACACGGCCGTCCACACCGACGACGGCTCGCTCGGGCTGCGCCGCGGCGAGGCGGCCTACGCCTCCCGGCTGCGGGGCGCGACGGTCGAGAGCGACGACGCGTGGCTCGCCCTCGCTGTCTGATGGGTCCGACGCAGCCCGTATGATCGCGGCATGACTCTGGTCCTGACGATGATGGTCCGCGACGAGGCGGACATCATCGCCGCCACGATCGAGCACCACCTCGCCCAGGGCGTCGACCACATCGTCGTGACCGAGAACGGCTCGGTCGACGGGACCCTCGAGATCCTGCGGGCGTATGCCGAGGTGGCGCCGCTCACGCTGCTGCAGGACGCGGAGCACCGCAAGCAGCAGGGCGAGGTCGTCACGCGCATGGCGCGGCTGGCCCACGACGAGCTCGGCGCCGACTGGGTCATCAACGGCGACGCCGACGAGTTCGTGCGCGCGATGGATCCCTCGCGCACGGTCGGCGAGGTGCTCGCCGCCATGCCGACCTCGATCGGCGCGTTCCCCGCGCCGGTCGTCAACCTCGTCGGCCCGATGGCGGAGCGCGGCAGCGGCATCCGCCGGCTCGTCCACCGGGACGAGCGCTCGGAGGATGCGCTCCGCGCCGCGGGCCTGATCGCCCACCCGACGCCGAACGCCATCCACGTGGGCCGGTCCGACGTCACCGTCGCGCAGGGCAATCACTTCACGTCCATCGAGCAGGTGGGCGAGGTGCCCGTCGGCCTCGAGCTCGAGGTGCTGCACCTGCCGTGGCGGTCGATCGCGCAGCTGCGGCGCAAGACCGAGAACATGGGGCGCGGCTACGAGGCCAGCCCCGACCTCCGGCCGTCGCCGCGGCACCACGGCATGCGGGACTGGCGACGGATGCAGGGCGGCGTGCTCGACGCGTTCCTGGCGCTGCGCACCCCGACCGCCGCCGAGCTCGCGGCCGGCGGGTTCCGCGAGGATCGGAGCCTCCGCGAGCAGCTCGAGGCGCTCGAGGCGAGCGCGCTGCTGCCCTCGCGGCTCCGCGCGTGCCTGGACGACCGCGATGACGCGGTGCTGCCCGACGAGCGCGTGGAGGAGCTCCGCGCGATCGCGGTCACGATCACGAAGGCGGAGGAGCCGCTCTACGAGGAGCTCACGGGCCTCCGCATGCACAGCGACGCGCTCGACGAGCTGCGATGGCGGCTCGTCGAGGAGCGCGACGACGCCCGGCAGCGCCTCGCGTCGGCCGAGGCGGCGCGCTCAGCTGCCCAGGCGGAGCGGGAGGCGCTCGGGCTGGAGCTCGCGAGGGCGCAGGAGGCGTACGGCGCCGTCCGCGCCAGGCTCGACGCGATCGAGGGGCATCCCGTGATCCGTGCCGTGCGCAGCGTGCGCGGCGGACTCCGGCGCGGTCGATAGCGGTCGCGATCGCGACACGCCGGGCCGAGCGACGGGCCGCGGAGGCGCGCCACGCCTAGGATCACGGACTTGACGCGGAGCGAACTACACCGGTGTAATTGGTGGCAGGCGGGCCCGGCCGGGGGCCGCAGAACCGGGGGACTCCATGCGCGAAGCAGTGCAGCGCGACGAGGCGCCGACGCGCCGCCAGCAGACCATCACGAACGGCGCTCTGCATCGCGGGGTGCCCGAGGACTGGTTCATCGATCCTGTGGAGCTCGGCGTCCCCGGCGTGCGACGCGAGGCGGAGGACGACGGCGTCCTCGGCTGGCAGTCGGACGCGCTGTGCGCTGAGACCGACCCCGAGGCGTTCTTCCCCGAGAAGGGCGGCTCCACCCGCGACGCGAAGCGCATCTGCGAGCTGTGCGAGGTGAAGGCCGAGTGCCTCGAGTACGCGCTGCAGAACGACGAGCGCTTCGGCATCTGGGGAGGCCTCTCGGAGCGCGAGCGGCGCAAGCTCCGCAAGCTGGCCTGACGCGCTCCGGGCGGTGTCGCGCCGCCGCGGCGTGGCACGATGGACCAATGCCGATCCCTCGCCGCCGAGTCGTGCTGGCGACGTGGCTGATCGCGAATGCGGCCGCCGGCGACGCGCTGCGGAACGTCATCGGCTACCCGGCGTGGGGAGCGGTCGCGGTCGCGACGTTCCTGTGGCTGTTCGTCGAGCTCGCGCTGCTGCGGGTGCGGCTGGGGCGCGTGCCCGTCTCGGTGGTCATGTTCGTCGTGCTCGCCGTCGTCTCGGCGTCGTGGGCGCTGTCGCCGTGGTGGTCGCTCGTGGGCAGCTTCGCGCTCATCGGCATGGTCGCCGGCGCCATCTTCGTCGCCACCCTGCCGTACCGGGTGATCGTCGACATCGTGCACTGGAGCCTGCAGGGCCTGCTCGCGCTGTCGATCCTGTTCGAGCTGTTCGTCGCCCTGGTGCTGCGGCGGCCCCTGTTCCCGCTGTGGTCGGACTACCCGCCGGGCACGACGGCCGAGTGGCAGTGGTCCGGCGGGCTCATCCTCGACGGCGGTCGCGTGCAGGGCGTGATGGGGAACGCCAACCTGCTCGCGATGGCCGCGCTGCTCGCCCTGATCGTGGCGGGCTGCCGTGCCGCGGCACGCATCGACCGGCTGTGGCCGCTCTGGATCGCGCTCCCGCTGCTGAGCCTCGGGCTCGCGAGGAGCGCGACCGTCTCGTTCGCCGTCGTCGCGGTGGCGATCATCGCCGGCCTGATCGTCGCGTGGGTGCGCTGGCGCGGCGCCGCCTTCTACCGGATCTTCGCGATCGCCATCGCCGCCGGCATGGTCGGGATCGCCCTGATCGTCGCGAACTGGGACTGGGTCGCGGAGTTCCTCGGCCGCGAGGCGGGGATGAGCGCGCGCGTCGCGATCTGGGACCGGGTGCTCGCGCTCATCATCGACAGCCCGATCGTGGGCGTCGGCTACCTCGGCTACTGGATGCCGTGGGTGGAGCCGTTCGACGCCATCGGGCTCGTGGGCGAGACCGTCTACCTGCACGCCCACAACGTCTGGCTCGACGTGACGCTGCAGCTCGGCCTCGTCGGCCTGATCGTCTGGACGGCACTGCAGGGTCAGGCGCTCGCGAACTGCCTCGGGGCCATGTACCGCTCGCCCGCGCGCGACTACGCGCTGAACGCCGCGCCGCTGCTGATGTGGGTGGCGCTGTTCGTGCAGGGGCTCGCCGAGTCGCGTCCCTGGATCGAGTTCGGCATGATCCTGCTCGTCATCTTCGCGATCGGGCGCCGACGTCGGCAGATCGCACCGCGCGCGCCGGTGACGGTCGCGATGCCCACCGTCTCCTGACCGATCCGGCGGCACACCGCCGCCAACTCCCGGCCGTCGCGACGATCGCACCTAGCCTTGCCGGGTGCATCCGAGGGTATTCGCCGTGCTCGCGGCCAGCAGCGGCGCCGCGTACCTGCCGGCGACCCTCGCCGGCATCGGCGCGCAGACTTCGCCGCCCGACCGGCTCGTCGTCGTCGACGGCGGCTCGCGCGACGACTCGCGCGCGCTGCTCGAGGCGTCGCGGGCGAGCAGCGTCGTCGTCGCGCAGCGGCTGCCGTTCGGGGCGCTGATCGCCAAGGGCGTCGCGTCGCTGCCGGAAGCCTCGGACGGCGACTGGCTGTGGCTGCTCGCGCACGACGCCGCGCCGCATCCGCGCGCCCTGCAGGCGCTGCTCGCGCACGTCGAGTCGCACCCGAGCGTCGCGGTCGTCGGGCCGAAGGTCATGCGCGCCGACGAGCCCGACCGGTTCGCGGAGTTCGGGCAGTCGATGACGCCGTTCGGCCGCAGCCTGCTGCTGCACGAGGGCGAGCTCGACCAGGGGCAGCACGACGACGACTCCGACCGGCTCGGCGTCGCCGAGACCGGCCTGCTCGTGCGCCGCGACGTGTTCGCGGCGCTCGGCGGCTTCGACCCGACGCTCCGCTCCATCGACGCCGGCCTCGACCTCGGCGTGCGCGCTCGGCTCGCCGGGCACCGCGTCGCCGTCGAGCCGCAGGCTCGCGTGCGGCGCGCGGGCGGCCCCGAGCACTTCGCCG
>JBAZPY010000010.1:0-11859 GCA_041645515.1 Agrococcus sp. | reverse complement strand
GAGGCGGGTGCCATGCGGTGCCCGATGACGAGATCGTGGTCGCGGGCGAGCGCCGCGTAGTCGGCCTCGGCCACGTCGTGGTCGTGCACGCGCACCTCGAGCTCCCCGCCGAGCGCCGCGATGAGCGACGGCAGGAGCACGACGCCGGCGCTCGGCAGGGCGGCGATGTCGATCCGGCCGCCGATGCCGTCGCGGAATGCGGCGAGGCGCGCCTCGACCTGCGCCAGCGCGGCGGCGACCTCGATCGCGCCCGCGGCCAGGATGCGGCCGGCCTCGGTGAGGCGCACGCCGCGGCCGACGGGCTCGGTGAGCCGGATCCCGACGGAGCGCTCGAGCACGCGGATGCGCTGGGACACCGCGGAGGGAGTGACCTGCGAGGCGCGCGCGACAGCGGTGAGGCTGCCGCGCTCGTCCAGCTCGCGCAGCAGGGCCAGGTCGCGGAGCTCCATGCAGCAACGCTACACAGTCGGTGCAGCATTCATCGCTTGTGCTGAACGATGACGGTCTGCTCGCCTGTTCCCATGACGACTCGTGAGCGGCTTCTCGCCGTGCTAGTGGCGGTCCTGTGGGGACTCAACTTCCTCGCGATCCACCTCTCGCTCGAGCAGTTCCCGCCGTTCTTCCTCGTCGCGCTGCGCTTCGCGCTCATCGCCTTGCCGACGATCCTGCTCGTGCCGCGGCCCGACGTGCCGCTGCGCTGGCTGATCGGGTACGGGCTCGGCTTCGGCACGCTGCAGTTCCTCTTCCTCTACTGGGCGCTCGCGACCGGCATGCCGGTGGGGCTCGCCTCCCTCGTGCTCCAGGCGTCGGCGCCCTTCACGGTGGTGCTGGGCGCGACCGTGCTGCGCGAGCGGCTCGACCGCGGCCAGGTCGCGGGCATCGTGCTCGCCGTCGCGGGGCTCACGGTGATCGGTGCGCAGCAGCTCGGCACGGCCGCGATCGGCCCGTTCCTGCTGACCCTCCTCGGGGCGCTCGGCTGGGCCCTCGGCAACCTCTCCAGCCGCCTCGCCCGCCCGTCGAAGCCGCTGCACCTGACCCTGTGGATGTCCGTCGTGCCGGTCGCGCCGATGCTCGCGACCTCGCTGTGGGTCGAGGGTCCCGACCGGATCGCGCAGTCGTTCACCGGGCTCGGCACGTCGACGGGGCTGTGGGCGCTCGCGGGACTCGGCTACACGATCCTGCTCGGCACCGTCGTGGGCAGCGGCATCTGGACGTGGCTGCTCAGCCGCCATCCCGCCGCGCGGGTCGCGCCCTTCTCGATGCTCGTGCCGGTCGTCGGGCTGCTGACCGCTTGGGTCGCGCTCGGCGAGACCCTCAGCGCCGCCGAGATCACCGGCGCCGGGATCGTGGTGCTGGGGGTGCTGCTCGGCTCCGGCGCGCTTTCTGCCCGACGCCGGAGCGCGCGCGCCGGGCGGCGCGACGAGCGCTCGCCCGAGCCGGAGCGGCCCGCGCCGGTCGCTACGGGATGACGGGGATCGCTCCGGTCTGGGTGTCCTTGCTCCAGGCGGCGGTGAGCGTCGGCGCGACCGGCTCGCCGTGCGCGAGCGCCGCGTCCTGCGACGCGTTCTCGTCGAGCAGCGCGCGCTGCGCGAGCTCGTCCTCCGCCGCCGGCACCGGCACCGCGACCCCGGGCAGGCTCCACGCGGCGAAGGCGGGACCGGAGCCGGTCAGCCGCAGGCCGCCGGTGCCGAACACGCTCGCGCCGGCGTCACCGAAGAGGCGCGCGGGCTCCCCCTCGACGTGCACGTCGCCCTCGTCGATCACGATGTCGTAGAAGCCGCGCGCGGCGACACACAGCACGCTCGACTCGGCCGTCTCCCGCACCCAGGCGAGCGCCTCCTCGCCCACGTGCAGCCAGCGCATCCCTCCGCCGCGCAGCGCGGGCTGCGACCTCCGCAGCGCCAGCAGCTCGCGGTGCAGCGCGATCGAGTCGGCGTGGTCGTCGAGCGAGTCCCACGGCATCGGGGTGCGCGAGTCCTCGCCGTTGACGCCCGTGAGGCCGAGCTCGTCGCCCGACCAGACCACCGGGATGCCGGGCAGGGCGACCGCCATGCCGAGCGCCGCGGGCACGGCCCCGGGCAGCGCGTTAGTCGCGAAACGCGGGGTGTCGTGGGTGTCGAGGGCATTCATGTTGTGCAGCCGGGTGCGCCACGGGATGCCCGCCACGAAGCGCTGGTGCTGCGCGTGCAGATCGACGCCCGTGTACGAGGGGATCACCGAGCGGGCCATGCCGAGGCCGCCGAACGCCGCGGACCCGGGCACCGACAGCCAGCCCCACACCGGCCGGGTGAAGTTGGCGTACGTCATGGCGCCGTGCCAGGCGTCGCCCTGGAAGTCGTCGGTCGCGTCGTTCGTCGACTCCCCCAGCAGCAGCGTGTCGGGGTTGATCTCGATCATCGTGCGGCGGATGGTCTGCCGCACCTCGGCGTTCAGGTCGTCGGTCTCGTAGCGGCCGGTCATGTTCGCCACGTCGATGCGCCAGCCGTCGAGCGAGAAGGGCGGCCGCAGCCACCGCCCGACCACCGAGTCGGGGCCCTCGATGAAGCGCCGGCGCAGCTCCGGGGAGCGCCAGTCGAGCTTCGGCAGCGACGCGTGGCCGAGCCACGACGCGTAGGTGCCGCCCTCGTGGAAGTAGTAGAACGCGCGCTCGGGCGCATCCTCCGACGCCTGCGCCGCGAGGAACCAGTCGTGCGTGTCGCCCGTGTGGTTGCTCGTGAGGTCGCCCATCACCTTGAGGCCGCGCGCGTGCGCCGCCTCCACCAGCGACACGAGCGCCTCGTCGCCCCCGAGCAGCGGGTCGACGACGTCGAAGGTGGAGGCGTTGTACCGGTGGTTGGAGGCGCCCGGGAAGACGGGCGTCAGGTAGAGCACCGTCGCGCCGAGGTCGACGAGATGGTCGAGGTGCGCCTCGACGCCCGCCAGGTCGCCGCCGTACAGCTGCTCGGAGACCCCCGGGCCGGAGCCGATCACCGGCTCATCCCACGCGGCAGCCGTCGCCCACTCGGGGGTCGGGCGCGCGGCCGCCTGCTCGGAGCGCGCGAAGCGGTCGGGGAACACCTGGTAGAGCACGGCATCCGTCGCCCAGGCGGGCGGAGCGGGATGCGCGACGAGCGCGAAGTCGGCGTCGTCGCGCGTCTCGATGCGGTGCACGCCCTCCTGGTTGACCCACTGCGTCTGGCCGGACTCGGAGTGGATGAGCCAGCGGTAGCGGTGCACCGGGTTCGCGACCCGGATCTCCGCCTCCCACCACTCGTAGGCCCCGGCGGTGCCGATGTGCACGGCCTTGTTGAAGAAGGGCTCCCGGTCCGGGTTGGACCGGACCAGCACCTCGAGCGGCGCGTCCGCGGCGGTGGGGATGCGCAGGCGCACGGTGACGAGGTCGCCCAGCTCGGGCGTCAGGGTCGAGACGTGGAGGAGCGATCCGTCGTGGTGGGGCTGGAGCACGCGACCACGCTAGGCCACTCCAGAGCACCCGACACAACGCAAGCCCGAACCCGCCGGCGAGCGGCGTCCCAATGCCCATCGCCGGCCGAGCCGCTGATCGGGCCCGCTCGGCTTGCGTTGTGCGAAGCGGCGTGCGGCTGCTACTTCACGGCGCCGGCCGTCAGGCCGCCGACGATGTACTTCTGCAGCCAGAGGAAGAGCACCATCACCGGGATCGCGGCGAGCACCGCGCCCGCCGCGAAGATCGGGTAGTTCGTGTTCGTCTCGTCCGACACGAAGCGGTACAGCCCGACGGCGAGCGTGAGCTTCTCGGGGCTCTGCAGGATGACGGAGGCGATGACGAACTCGCTCGTCGTCCCGATGAACGAGAGCAGGCCGATGACCGCCAGGATGGGGGCGACGAGCCGCAGGATGATCGTGAAGAAGATGCGCGCGTGCCCGGCCCCGTCGATCTTCGCCGCCTCGTCGATCGATGCCGGCACGGTGTTGAAGAAGCCGTACATCAGGTAGGTGTTGACGCCCAGCGCGCCGCCCAGGTAGATGAGGATCAGGCCGATCTGCGTATCGAGGCCGATCGCGGGGAACACCTCCGAGATGCCGCGCATGAGCACGTAGATCGCGACGACGGCGAGCATCTGCGGGAACATCTGCACCAGGATGAGGCTCAGCAGCCCGACGCGGCGGCCCGTGAACCGCATCCGGCTGAAGGAGTAGGCCGCGAGCGCGCCCAGGAAGACGGTGCACGCTGCCGTGATCAGCCCGATGAGCATCGTGTTCGCGTACCACGCGGCGTAGGGGCGCGCGGGGTCGTTGAGCAGCGCGACGTAGTTGTCGAGCGAGAACGAGCGGAAGAGCACGTTCGAGCCGGTGAGCGTGCCGCCCGGGTTGAACGAGGCGCTCAGCACGTAGACCAGCGGGAAGACCGCGAAGAGTCCCACCACGATGCCGACGAGGTGGCGCCAGCCCAGCTCGCGCACCCACCTGCGGAACGGCATCTTCGGCGCCACGTGCGGAGGTCGCCCCTCGGCGGCGGAGTCGTCGATGGGCGGGCCCTCGAGCCCCAGGACGCTGATCGGCTTGTCTGCAGTCATCAGTTCAGATCCTCCAGCGCCTTGGTCTGTCTGAACGCGATGGCGGAGATCGTCGCGATCACGATGAAGATCAGGATGGCGAGCGCGGACGCGAGGCCGTAGTCGCGCCCCGTGCCTGCCTCGAACGCGGTCTTGTAGACCAGCGTGATCAGGAGGTCGGTGTGCCCGACGTTCTCGCTCAGGCCGCTGATCCGCGGGCCGCCGGTCGTGAGCATGTAGATGGTGTTGAAGTTGTTGAAGTTGAACGCGAACGACGAGATCAGCAGCGGCGCGGTCGACACGAGCAGCAGCGGGAACTTGATGCCCTGGAACACCTGCCAGCCGTTCGCGCCGTCCACCGTTGCTGCCTCGGTCAGCTCCTCCGGGATCGATTGCAGCGCTCCGAGGCAGATGAGGAACATGTACGGGAAGCCCAGCCAGACGTTGACGATCAGTACCGACAGCTTCGCGAGCCACGGGTCGGTGAGCCATGGGATGTCCGCCGAGCCGAAGAGCGCCTCGTTGACGAAGCCGAACTGCGCGTTGAGCAGCCCGAGCCAGACGAGCGCGGCGAGGAACGACGGGAAGGCGTACGGCAGGATCATGACGAGCCGGTAGGCCTTGCGCGATCGCATCCGATCGTCGTTGAAGGTGATGGCGAGGAACAGCCCGAGCACGAACGACAGCGCGACGGACAGGATCGCGAAGGCGAAGGTCCACAGCGCGACCGCCCCCAGCGCCTCCCCGTACCTCGGGTTCTCGAACGGGTAGAGGAAGTTCTCGAAGCCGACCAGGATCTGCCAGCCGGTGCCGAGCACCTGGCCGTCCTCCGTCTCGAACTGGCCGTTGCCAAGGTCGCTGTAGACGATGCCGGTGGTCGTGTCGGTCATCGTGTCGGCGGCCTCGTCGTAGACGAAGACCGACTGGAAGACGAAGCCCTGCACGGCATTGGAGGTGCGGAGGAAGCCGTCCTCGAGCTCGTCGCTGAGCGGCACCTGCAGGTCGGCGATGGCCTGCTGCCGTTGCAGGATGTCCTGCAGGCCGAGGCTCGTCCACCCCTCGGCGGCGGTCGCGCGACCGCCATCGAACGTGACGGCGGCGGGATCGAGCGGGGCCAGCGGCTCCTCGGCCGTGCCGACGAGGGCCTCGCCGTCCGGCGAGGTGGCGAGCAGGCCGAGCCCGCCCAGCCCCTCGACGACCTGCACCTGGTACACGGGTGAGCCCTCGACCCGCTCCGTGTTCTGCAGCACGATCGCCGCGATCGCGTCGTCCTTGGTGGAGTTGTGGCCATCGCCGTAGTTCGTGAAGGCGATGTACAGCGTGTAGAGGATGACGAAGACCTGAAAGACGCCTAAGAAGATGAGCCCCGGCGTGAGGTACTTCGCCGGCAGCACGCCCGGGCTGAGGTAGATCCAGTTCACCAGCAGCGTCACCGCCGCGGCGATGCCGAGCACGAGCCAGTTCTCCTGGAAGAAGAGCAGCGTCATCGCGAAGACCGCGGCGGCGTCGACGATCGCGAGCATGGCGATCTTCAGCAGCAGCGTGCGTGTGCTCGGCAGCTGCGCCGAGGCGCGGCGCTGCCGCTGTGGGGTCACGGTCGACGTCGTCACAAGCGGGCTCCGGTCTGGATGCGAGTCTGCGGATCGCCGACGTGCGTCGGCGGCGGCGGGCGGGCCGGGGCGTGCAGCCCCGGCCCGCCCGCCTCTGGATCAACCGCCGATGGTGGACTGGATCTTCGTCGCCATGTCGGTCCAGAGCTGCGTGGGGTCGCCCTGGCCGGTGATGATCTGGATCTGCGTGGTGCCCCAGTCGCCCCACACCGCGTCCATCGCGGGGATGTTGGGCATCGGCAGACCGCTCGCGCCGACCTCGCCGAAGGCGGCGACATCGGGGTCCGACTGCGCCGCCTCGTAGGAGGCCGTGAGCGCCGGTGCGCGCTGGCCGCCCTCGAAGATGGCGGTCTGCGCCTCCTCGCTCGCGACGTACTCCGTCAGGAACTGCGACGCGACGATCGGGTTCTCCGAGTACGCCGACTGCATGAAGCCCTGGACGCCGACGAACGGCGTCGCGGGCTGGCTTCCGGGGGCCGGGATCTCGGAGATCGCGTACTCGATGCCCGCGTCCTGGAAGGCGCTGAGGTTCCACGGGCCGGTGATCGTGTACGGGCTCGCGCCCGCCGCGAACTGCTCCTTCGCGATGTCGCCAGAGATGTTCGGGTTGATGAGGCCGGCTGCGCCCCACTCGCCCAGCGCGCGCGCGAACTCGAGGTTGCCCTCATTGCCGATCTGCAGGTCATCCGCGTTGTAGGAGCCGTCCTCGTTCTGGCCGAAGAGCGGCCCGCCGAAGGAGGCCTGCAGCGGGAAGAGGTGGTACGGGTCGGAGGTGTTGGGGTCGATGCCGATCAGGAACGGGAACTCCGCCTCTCCTGCGGCGACCGCGGCCTGGCCGGTGGCCACCATGTCGTCCCACGACGCGGGCGCCTCGGGCGCGAGCGCGGTGTTGCGCACGAGCGCGATGTTCTCGATCGACACGGGCACGCCGTAGACGGCGCCCTCGTAGGTCATGGCCTCGATCGAGACCTCCTGGAAGTCGGCCGTGGCGTCGCCGAGCTCGACCGGAGCGACCACGCCGTTCTGCACGAGCTTGCCGATCCAGTCGTGTGCGCCGAGCACGACGTCGGGACCCTCGCCGGAGGGCGCCTGCGTGGTGAGATCGTCGCGGATCGAGCCGAACTCCTTGATGACGACCTCGACCGTCGTGCCCGTCTCCTCCTCGAACGTCGCGATCACGTCGGTGAGCGCGTCCGCGCGGTTCTGGTCCATCCAGATGACGAGCTCGCCGCCGCCCCCGGGTGCCGCGGCCGTCTCGCTCGCCGAGGGGGCGGGAGCGGGCGTGCCGCCGCCGGAGCATGCCGCGAGCGTGAGCGCGAGCGCCCCGACCCCGGCGACCTTCATGAGGCTGCTGTGCTTCATGGTGCCTTCCTTAGCTTCAGGGGCTCACGGGACCGACGGCCATCGTCGGCTGAGCCCGGCTCATCGTGTCGGCCCGGCGCAGCGCACCGCAAGCGGGCGACCGCCAGCCGCGGCAATCGTTGGCAAAGCGTGACCTTCGCCTCCACTGCTCGCGACCAGGTGCATCCGCATAGCCTTGAGCCATGACCGACGCCTCGACGCAGTCCGCAGCGCCCGACGCCACCCCCCTCACCCCCACATCCCCCGGGAACGAGTGGTGGCGCTCCGCCGTCATCTACCAGATCTACCCCCGCTCCTTCGCCGACGCCTCGGGCGACGGCATCGGCGACCTCGCGGGGATCGCCTCGCGCCTGCCGGCGATCGCCGAGCTCGGCGTCGACGCGGTGTGGCTCAGCCCGTTCTACCGCTCGCCGCAGAACGACGCGGGCTACGACGTCGCCGACTACATGGACGTCGACCCGCTCTTCGGCACGCTCGACGACTTCGACCGGATGCTGGAGGAGGCACACGCGCTCGGCCTGCGCGTGATCGTCGACCTCGTGCCGAACCACTCCTCCGACCAGCACCCGTGGTTCCAGGAGGCGCTCGCCGCCGGCCCCGGCAGCGAGGCGCGCGCCCGCTACATCTTCCGCGACGGCAAGGGCGTGTCGGGCGAGCTGCCGCCCAACAACTGGCAGAGCGTGTTCGGCGGCCCCGCCTGGACCCGCGTGCCCGACGGACAGTGGTACCTGCACCTGTTCGACACATCCCAGCCCGACTTCGACTGGAACCACCCCGCCGTCGGCGACATGTTCGTCGAGGTGCTGCGGTTCTGGCTCGACCGCGGCGTGGACGGCTTCCGCGTCGACGTCGCCCACGGCAACGCGAAGGCCGAGGGGCTGCCGGACGTCGACGAGGAGCTCGTCGCAGCCGGCTCGATGGACTCGCCGTTCTTCGGCCAGGAGCACGTGCACGAGATCTACCGCCGCTGGCACGACGTGGTCGCCGCCTACGACGGCGACCGGGTCCTGTGCGCCGAGGCGTGGGTGTCGCCGCTCGAGAAGATGGCGCGCTTCGTGCGCCCCGACGAGATGCACCAGGCGTTCAACTTCGTCTACCTCGAGACGCCGTGGGATGCGACGCTGCTGCGCGAGGTGATCGACGAGTCGATCTCGGCGTTCGGCGCCGTGGGCGCTCCCCCGACCTGGGTGCTCTCCAACCACGACACGATCCGTCATCGCACGCGGCTCGCGCTCGTGCCGCCGCCGCCTCACGGCGCCGGCATCGGACCCACCTCGGTCTCGAAGGCCGACCCGACGGTGTCGCTGCGCCGCGGACGCGCAGCGACGGCCCTCATGCTCGCGCTGCCGGGCAGCGCCTACGTCTACCAGGGCGAGGAGCTGGGGCTCCCCGAGGTCACCGCGATCGAGCCGCACCAGCGCCAGGACCCGACGTTCGCGCGCACTGGCGGCGAGCTGTGGGGCCGCGACGGGTGCCGCGTGCCGATCCCGTGGCAGTCAGATGCGCCGGCCTACGGCTTCAGCGACTCGGGCGAGAGCTGGCTGCCGCAGCCGCCGCTGTGGGCGGAGCTCGCCCGCGACCGGCAGCAGGACGACCCGGACTCGACGCTCTCGATGTACCGGCGCGCGCTCGCGCTGCGTCGCGAGCTCGGGCTCGGCACCGGCACCCTCGAGTGGCTCGACGTGGGGCCGACGGCGCTCGCCTTCCGCAACGGCCCGGTGACGGTCGTCGCGAACCTCGGCCACGACGCGGTCGACGTGCCACGCGGCGAGATCCTGCTCACATCCTCGCCGCTCGACGCCGCATCGGTCGCGGCCGACGAGGTCGTCTGGGTGCGGACGGCATAGCCGCGCATGAAGGAGGCCCGCCGATCGGCGGGGCCTCCTTCATGCAACCGCGACTAGCGCGACTCGAGGTTCATCTCGCGCGTCTGCAGCCAGAGCAGGGGGTCGAACGATACGTAGTCGCTGTTCTTCATCTCGAGATGCAGGTGGGGGCCGGTCGAGCGCCCGGAGCTGCCGACCTGACCGATGACGGTCGTGATGTCGACGACGTCACCGACCTCCACGCCGATCGAGCCGGGGAGCATGTGCGCGTACCAGGACTGGACGAACTGGCCCTCGATGTTGTGGTCGATGAACACCACGTAGCCGCCGCCGCCCGGGTTGTCGCCCTGCCAGACCTCCGAGACCACTCCGTTCGCGATCGGCCTGATGGGGGCGCCGAGGCCCGGCGTGACGTCGGCGCCGCCATGGAATCCCCCCGGCCGGTTCCCGAACGGGCTCGAGACCGGCACCCGGTCCATGTCCGGGAACGGGGCCTGCACCACGCCGGTCTCGAGCATGCCCCACGTCCGAGGGAACGCCGGGCTGCCCGTGTACGACGGACCGGGCACCTCACCGTCCGCGACGGCCTGGAGCGCCGAGCGCTCGTCCGCGGCCATGCGAGCTGCTGCGAGCTGGTCGTTGACCGTGATGTCGTCGCGCACGAAGTAGCTCGTCGCCTCGGGCACGACCGGCCCGAGCGACTGCGGGACCGGCTCGATCTGCGCGACCTCTGGTGTGATGCCGCCGGGCGACTGCACGGCCTGAGCGGGGAGCGACGTGACGACGACGAGCGAACCGATGAACAGCAGCGCACCGCCGGCCGTGATCTTCTGCGCGATCCTCCGCGCGCCATGCTTGGCCTTCGCGGGCGGTGCGAGGGGACCCGTGCGGATGGTGCGGGGCGCCAGCGCGCGAGGCGGCAGCGCGCGGGTCACGGGGCGCACGCCCTGGACGGGGTCGCCGCCGTTGCCGAGCGACGGCGCGTCGACGGTGATGATGGGCGAGGCGAAGGTCGGCTCGGCGATCTGCACGGGCAACTCGCGCGCGACCTGCGTCGCCGCGTCGCGCATCGCGCGGCGGGTCGTGTAGAGGGGCGCCGAGCCCTCGACGACGGTGACGCGCTCCGCAGCGCGGGCCTCGTGCGCGGTCAGTGCGATCGCCTCGTCGGCCCGCTCGCGCTCCCGCACCGCGCGACGGGTGACCGGCTGCGCCGCATCGGGTCGCGTGGTGCCCTCCGGGGACGAGCGCAGTGCTCGTCGGGTGGGATGGGTCACGCTGAATGCCGTCCTGATGCTCGGGTCCTTGGGTCCGCACACAACCCGAATCGGAGTTTTGCGGACGCGCCGGGATCGATGCTCGCACGAACCGGCGCTTCACGGCAACGGCGCGCGGTGCGCGCACCTGCTCCTCGGTGCGAACCATCAAATATAACGGATCGATAACGACGTTGCAAGGTTCAGACGTCGTGCGGCCGAAGCGGCGCGAGCAGCGCGACGAGCTCGTCGGCCAGGTCGACCTGCCCGGCGAGCAGGAACGCGTCGCTCGCTGCTGCGCCGTCCCAGCCGCGCACGACGCCGCCGGCCTCCTCGACGAGCAGCGCGCCGGCCGCCATGTCCCAGGGCTGCAGGCCCCGCTCGTAGTAGGCGTTGAGCCGCCCGCACGCGACCGATGCTAGGTCGAGCGCAGCCGACCCGATCCTCCGGATGTCGCGCACGGAGCCGATCAGGCCCTGCACGACGGCGGCCTGCCGCTCGCGGCGGAGCGCGTCGTACCCGAACCCCGTGCCGACGAGCGCCATCGACGCCGGGACGGCATCCGCGACCCGGATCTCGCGGCCGTCGAGCCGGGCGCCCTCGCCCCGCAACGCATCGAAGCGCTCACCCGTCGCGCCGTTGATGACGACGCCCGAGAGGGCTCGCCACGTCGTCGGCTCCGGGTCGCCCTCGACGAGCGCGATCGAGACGGCGTACGCGGGGATGTCGTAGAAGTAGTTGACGGTGCCGTCGATCGGGTCGATCACCCACGTGAGCCCGGAGGTGCCGGCGACGCTCGCGCCCTCCTCGCCGAGGATCCCGTCATCGGGCCGGGCCGCGAGCAGGCGCTCGACGACCATGCGCTCGACCTCACGGTCGGCCTCGGTGACGATGTCGACGAGGCTCGACTTGCTCGCCGCGACGTCGACGCCCTCGTGGCGGCGGATGCGCGCGAGCTCGGCCGCCTCCGCGGCGACGCCGACGACCAGATCATGGAGCTCGCGCATGCGTCGAACCTATCGCGCGGGCCGCGAGCGCCGCCGGGTCGTCGCGCCGGCTGTGCGCCATGTATCCTTGTCGACGGCCTGGTAGGCCTCGGCGAGTTACCCAAGCGGCCAAAGGGATCTGACTGTAAATCAGACTGCTCAGCATTCGGGGGTTCGAATCCCTCACTCGCCACCATCGGAAGCCCCGCCCCAACGGCGGGGCTTCGTCGTTCCCCGGGCGGCTCCAGGATCGGGGCATGGCAGATTCCTCCTTCGATGTGGCGTTGCACTAGAGGGGGACTCTGCCT
>JBAZPY010000009.1:0-12350 GCA_041645515.1 Agrococcus sp. | reverse complement strand
GGGTCGGCCGACGTCGCGATCGGCGTGCAGTGCGACGTGACGAAGGCCGACGAGGTGCAGGCCGCGGTCGACGCCACCCTGCTCGCCTTCGGCGGCATCGACCTCGTGGTCAACAACGCGGGCCTGTCGCTCTCGCGCTCGCTGCTCGAGACGACCGAGGCCGACTGGGACCTGCAGCACGACGTGATGTCGAAGGGCTCGTTCCTCGTCTCGCGCGCCGCCGCGCGGGCGCTCATCGACCAGGGCATGGGAGGCGACATCGTCTACATCTCGTCGAAGAACGCCGTCTTCGCCGGCCCCAACAACATCGCCTACTCGGCGACGAAGGCCGACCAGGCGCACCAGGTGCGGCTGCTCGCCGCCGAGCTCGGCCAGCACGGGGTGCGCGTCAACGGCATCAACCCCGACGGCGTCGTGCGCGGCTCCGGCATCTTCGCCGGCGGCTGGGGCGCGTCGCGCGCCGAGGTGTACGGGGTGAAGGAGGAGGAGCTGGGCAAGTACTACGCCGGCCGCACCCTGCTCGGCCTCGAGGTGCTGCCCGAGCACGTCGCGAACGCGGTCGCCGTGCTCACCGGCCCCGACCTCAGCCACACCACCGGCCTGCACGTGCCGGTCGACTCGGGCGTCGCTGCCGCGTTCCTGCGATGACGGCCACCGTCGCCGCGATCGACCTCGGCGCGACGAGCGGCCGGGTGCTGCGCGCAGAGGTCGGCCGCGACACCCTGCGGCTCGACGAGGTGGCGCGCTTCGAGAACCGGCCGGTGCGCATCGGCGACGGGCTGCACTGGAGCGTGCTGGGGCTGTACGACGCGGCGCTGCACGGCGTCGCGGCCGCCTCGCGGGATGCGCCGCTCGCGTCGGTCGCGGTCGACTCGTGGGCCGTCGACTACGGCCTGCTGCGGCGCGGGAGCCTGCTCGGCATCCCCTTCTCGTACCGCGACGACCGCACCGCCCACGGGCTCGAGCTCGTCGACGCCGTCATCGCGCAGCCCGAGCTGTACGCCCGCTGCGGGCTGCAGCGGATGCCGTTCACGACCATCAACCAGCTGATGGTCGACAAGGAGCGGGGGCTGCTCGAGGTCGCCGACCGGCTGCTCATGCTGCCCGACCTGTTCGGCTACTGGATGACCGGGCGGATGGTGACGGAGCGCACGAACGCCTCCACGACGGGCCTCATGCGGCTCGACGGCGCGTGGGACGTCGAGCTCATGGAGCGGATGGGCATCCCGCCGTCGCTGCTCGCGGAGCTCGTGCGCCCCGGCGAGCCGATCGGCCCGATCGACGCGGTCACGCGCGCCCACTTCGGCATCGAGGGCGCACCCGACGTGCTCGCCATCGGTTCGCACGACACCGCATCCGCCGTCGTCGCCGTGCCCATGGAGGCCGGCGGCGCGTACATCTCGAGCGGCACCTGGTCGCTCGTCGGCATCGAGACCCCCGCACCCATCGCGACGCGCGAGGCGCTCGAGGCGTCGTTCACGAACGAGGGCGGCGTCGACGGCCGCACCCGGTTCCTGAAGAACGTCATGGGCCTGTGGATCCTGAGTGAGGCGGTGCGCACCTGGCGGGCGGCGGGCGAGCGGATGGGGCTGCCGGAGCTGCTCGAGGCGGCCGCGGCCGTCGACTGGCAGGCGCCGGTGTTCGACCCGACCGACGCGATCTTCTACCCGCCCGGGGACATGCCCGAGCGCATCCGCGCGTGGTTCGAGGACCGCGGGCAGCGCCCGCCGCGCGGGCGGGCCGAGGTGGTGCGCTCGATCCTCGAGTCGCTCGCCGAGGGGTACGCGGTGACGCTGCGCGACGCCGCCCGCATCAGCGGCCAGCCGATCGAGCGGGTGCACATCGTGGGCGGCGGCTCGCGCAACGCGCTGCTGTGCCAGCTGACCGCGAACCGCACGGGGCTGACCGTGGTCGCCGGCCCGGTCGAGGCGACCGCGATCGGCAACGTGCTCGTGCAGGCGCGGGCGCTCGGTGCGGCGCCACAGTCGCTCGAGGAGCTGCGGGCGCTCGTGCGCGCGACCCAGTCGCTGCAGGAGTACCGCCCGCACGTGCGCTGAACGCGGCATCCGGCGCGCCCGGGCCGATCCGGCAGGAAGCCTTCCCGCGCCCGGGCGTTGCACCTCAGGAGCGCCCGTCCCGGGCGCCACGGACGAAGGAGCAGAGCGATGGCACGATTCGACGGCAAGGTGGCACTGGTGACGGGCGGCGGCTCTGGCATCGGCGAGGCGATCAGCAAGCGGCTGGCGAGCGAGGGCGCGAGCGTCGTGGTGACCGACATCGCGCTGGACGCGGCACAGCGCGTCGTCGGCGAGATCGAGGCGGCCGGTGGCACGGCGATCGCCGTGCAGCAGGACGTCGCCTCCCCCGAGGACGCCGAGCGCGTCGTCCGCACGGCGGTCGAGACCTACGGCGGGCTGCACCTCGCCGTCAACAACGCCGGCATCGGCGGCGCCCCCGCGCGCACCGCAGACATCACCCCGGATGCGTGGCAGAGGGTCGTCGACGTGAACCTCACGGGCGTCCTCAACGGCATGCGCGCCCAGATCCCGGCGATGCTCGAGCACCCGCACGAGTCGGCGATCGTCAACATGGCGTCGATCCACGGGTCGGTCGCCGCGCCGATGAGCAGCGCCTACACGGCCACGAAGCACGCGGTCGTCGGGCTCACGAAGAACGCCGCCGTCGAGTACGGGCCGGATGGGCTCCGCATCAACGCCGTCGGACCCGGCTACATCCTCACCCCGCTGCTCGAGGACAACCTCGACCAGGCCGCCCGTGACGGGATGGCCGCGAAGCACGCGCTCGGCCGCCTCGGCACCCCGGACGAGGTCGCCGCGCTCACGGCGTTCCTGCTCTCGGAGGACGCGAGCTTCATCACCGGCAGCTACCACCTGGTCGACGGCGGCTACACGGCCGTGTGACCGGGAGCGCGCCTGGCACGGCGTCCCGGAGAGGTCGGATCTTTCATAGGGTGGCCGCATGGCGGTGACGGACGACGCGATCAGCAAGATCAAGCAGATGATCCAGCAGGGGGAGCTGCGCCCCGGCGACCGGCTGCCGCCGGAGCAGGAGCTGGCCGAGCGGCTCGGCCTCTCGCGCTCGTCGATGCGGGAGGCGGTGAAGGCGCTCGAGGCGATGCGCATCCTCGATGTGCGCCGCGGCGACGGCACCTACGTCACGAGCCTGCAGCCGAGCCTGCTGCTCGAGGCGATGTCGTTCGTGCTCGACTTCCACGAGTCCCACGCGGTGCTGGAGGTCTTCGAGGTGCGGGGGATCGTCGAGCCCGCCTCCGCCGCGCTCGCCGCGCGGCGGGCGACGCCGGAGCAGGTCGCCGCGATGCGCGAGCACCTCACCGCGGTGCACGCCGAGACCCCGAGCGACGAGCTGGTGGAGCACGACGTGGCCTTCCATCGGATGATCGCGGCCGCGACGGGCAACGACTACCTCGTCGGCCTGCTCGAGACGATCTCGAGCCAGACCGCCCGGGCGCGCGTCTGGCGCGCCCTCACGCAGGACCACGCGGTGCCGCGCACACTGCAGGAGCACGAGCGCATCCTCGACGCGATCGCCGACGGCGACGCCGACGTCGCCCGCGCGGCGATGATCGTGCACATCGCGGGCGTCGAGCACTGGCTGCACGACGCCGCCGAGCGCGAGAGCGAGGCGCTCGCGCAGACCGACGAGGCGTAGCCGGCCGCGCCGCTGAGGCAGCAGCCCGCGGGCGGCGGGCGTCAGTCCCCGCCGAAGCCGACGACGCCCTTCCGCAGCAGGGCGTTGCCGTACTTGCGCGCCTCGGCCGTGCGCACGACGCAGAACGCGCTCCGCGCGAGGTCGTAGAAGGCGAAGCGCTCGACCTGCGCGAGGCGCTCCTCCGGGCAGCGCGCGGCAGCGCGCAGCTCCTCGCCCACCTCTACGCCCTCGCCCGGCTCCGCCTCCATGAGCAGCACCGACGGCCCCTCGTACTCGTCGTACGGCACGACCGAGCGGATGGCGGCGAGCACCCGTGGCGCGGATGCCTGCACCGTCACGACCGGTTGGCCGGCGGCATACGAGGGGTAGTGGGCGTCGGCGACGAGCACGCTGTCGCCGTGCCCCATGTGGTCGAGCAGGCGCAGCAGCTCGCCGTCGAGCAGCGGATCGATCCCGTTCAGCATGGTTCCTCCAGTCGGTACACGCGGCGGGCCGTCCCCGCCTCGATCGCGCGGCGCTCGTCCTCGGACAGCGCCGAGAGCGCCGCGTCGATCGGCGCCATGAGCTGGCCGAGGCCGTCGCCGAGCAGTGGCATCGGCCAGTCGGAGCCCAGCAGCATCCGGCCAGGCCCGAACGCGTCGAGCGCCGTCCGCCAGGCGTCGGCGAACGCATCCGCCGGCAGGCCGCGGCCCGCGTGGTGCAGGCCAGAGACCTTCGCGACGGTCGTCGCCACGCCAGCGAAGGCCTCCACCCCGGCGCGCCACGCGTCTCGCGCGCCGGCGTCGAGGGGCGGCTTGCCGAGGTGGTCGAGCACGACGACGAGCCCGTCGACCTCGGCGGCGGCACGCGTGGCAGCGGCGAGCTGGTGCGGCCAGGCGTCGGGCACGTCGAGCGGCAGGCCGTGCTCGGCGAGCAGGATGAGCGTGCGCCGCACCTCTGGGCGGTCGAGCAGGCCCGCATCCGACTGGTCGTGGATGAGCGCGCGCACGCCGACCAGCGGGCGCCCGACCAGCTGCTCGAGCCGGGCCTCGGCTCGGCTCCGGTCCTCGAGGGGCACCCAGCCCACGACACCGACGATCCAGGCGTTCGCCTCCGCGAGCGCGAGCAGGTGCTCGGTGTCGTCGTCGGTGTCGGCCGCCTGCACGAGCACCGCGGCGTCGAAGCCCGCTGCAGCGATCGCCGCGCGCCCCTCAGCGGGCTCGAAGCCGCGGTGGATGGGTGCGAGCGACGCGTCGAGCCAGCCGTACCCCGCCGGCGACGGCCACAGGTGCAGGTGGGCGTCGATCCTCACGCGCACGCCGCTGGGATCAGGCCGACGTCCGCGAGCTCTCGCCACACCGCAGCCGGAACCGCGGTCGCGGCACGCGCGCCCGTCGCGGCCATCTGGCTCGGGCGGCTCGCGCTCACCGCGCGGGCGACGACGGCCGGCATCCGCAGCGGGAAGGCGATCGCCGCGGTCGGGAGGTCCACGCCGTGCGCCTCGCACACGTCGGCGATCGTGTGCGCCCGCGCGACCAGCTCGCGGTCGGCGGCGCCGTAGTCGTAGCGGGCGTCGGATGCGGGCCGCGGTTTCGCGAGCAGCCCCGAGTTGAAGATCGACACGGCGACCGCCTCCACGCCGTGCGCCGCGCACGCCGGCACCACCCGCTCGAGCGCGGAGTGGTCGAGGAGCGTGATGCGGCTCGAGACCATCAGCACGTCGGCGAGCCCGCTGGTGGCGGCCGCCTCGAGGGCCGTGAGCGACTTCG
Source organism: Agrococcus sp. (assembly GCA_041645515.1). Lineage (GTDB taxonomy): Bacteria > Actinomycetota > Actinomycetes > Actinomycetales > Microbacteriaceae > Agrococcus. Next base: position 6,912 of record JBAZPY010000009.1, on the reverse strand, counting down.
AGCCGATGCCAACCGCAGCCGCCATCCCCTCCTGCCGCAGCGCCGCGAGCGCGGGCAGCCCGGCGTCGAGCGCCGCCCGCTCGCCCTCCGGCGCGGCGTCCGGATCGTGGAGGTAGAGCACGTCGAGCCGGTCGAGGCCGAGGCGCTCGAGCGACTCCTCGAGGCTGCGCCGAACGCCGGCCTCGGAGGCGTCGTAGCGGCGCTCGTGCGTGCGCGGCACCGCGAAGTCGTGCGCCATGTCGTCGCCGGCGACGGGCTCGACGGGCTCGAGCAGCCGGCCGACCTTCGTCGACACGATGAACTCGTCGCGCGGCTTCGAGCGCAGGAAGGCGCCGAGCCTCCGCTCGGACAGGCCGAGCCCGTAGTGGGGCGCCGTGTCGAAGTGGCGGATGCCCGCGTCCCACGCGGCCTGCAGCGTCGCTTCCGCGTCGGCGTCGCTCAGCGCGCGGTAGAGGTTGCCGACCGTCGCGGCGCCGAAGGCGAGCGGGTGGTCGGCCAGGATCGACATGCCCCTACCCTGCCGCAGTCCCGGCGCCCGCGGGCGCCGCCGCGCGATCGGACGCCGTGCGATGCGCACCCGTCCACGTGTAGTCGCGCACCGACTCGGCGCGCATCTCGGTGCCTGCGCCGGGCGCGAGCGGCGCGCGGTAGGCGCCGCCCTCGATGACGGTGGGCGTGACGAAGTGCTCGTGCAGATGGTCGACGAACTCGATCACCCTGCCCTCGAGGGTGCCGGAGACGGCGACGAAGTCGAGCATCGACAGGTGCTGCACGGCCTCGCACAGCCCGACGCCGCCCGCGTGCGGGCACACCGGCAGCCCGAACTTGGCCGCGAGCAGGAGGATCGCGACGTTCTCGTTCACCCCGCCCACGCGGGTGGCGTCGATCTGCACGTAGCTGATCGCCCCGGCCTGCATCAGCTGCTTGAAGACGACGCGGTTCTGCACGTGCTCGCCGGTCGCGACCGGGATGGGCGCGATGCCCCGGGCGATCGCCGCGTGGCCGAGCACGTCGTCGGGACTCGTCGGCTCCTCGACCCAGTGGGGCCGGAGCTCGGCGAGCGCCTGCACCCAGTCGATCGCCGCCTGCACATCCCAGCGCTGGTTCGCGTCGATCGCGATCGGGAAGTCGGGCCCGCACACCTCGCGCGCGATGCGGAAGCGGCGGAGGTCGTCGTCGAGGTCGGCGCCGACCTTCAGCTTGATCTGGGTGAAGCCGTCGGCCATCGCCTCGCGGCACAGCCGCGCGAGCTTCTCGTCGGAGTAGCCGAGCCAGCCGGGCGTGGTCGTGTAGGCCGGGAAGCCGCTCTCGAGCAGCTGCGCCTCGCGCTCGGCCTTCCCGGGCTCGGCGGCACGCAGGATCGCGAGCGCCTCGTCGGGGGTGAGCGCGTCGCTGAGGTAGCGGAAGTCGACGAGCGCGACTAGCTCCTCTGGGCTCATGCGAGCGAGCAGCTGCCACAGCGGCATGCCGGCGCGCTTGGCCTTGAGGTCCCACAGCGCGTTGACGACCGCTCCGATCGCCATGTGCATCACGCCCTTCTCGGGCCCGAGCCAGCGCAGCTGCGAGTCGCCGATCAGCTCGGCGGAGGCGGTGCCCATGTCGTCGAGCAGCGGCTCGACCTCGCGGCCCAGGATGTGCTCGGCGACGGCGCCGATCGCGGCGAGCTGCACGTCGTTGCCACGGCCGATGGTGAAGACGAAGCCGTGCCCCTCGAGGCCGTCGCCGGCGTCGGTGCGCACCACGAGGTAGGCGGCCGAGTAATCGGGGTCGGGGTTCATCGCGTCGGAGCCGTCGAGGCTCTGCGACGTGGGGAAACGGACGTCCGAGACGTCGACGCTGACGATGGTGCTCATGGCGGGGCTCCCTTGACTGGCCACTGCAGACTATAGATCGGATGTTTGGACGGCAAGTGCTGGCAGGCATGGGCAGAAGCGCCTAGGATCGCTCCGAGACTTCGGATGTTCGGCATCCGACCGCGCGATGACGACGGAAGGAGCGCACATGCGTCTGGCACGACTGGGAGCAGCCGGCGAGGAGGTGCCCGTCGCCCTCGTCGACGAGCGGGCCTACGACCTGCGGTCGATCGCCGCCGACATCGACGGCGCCTTCCTCGAGCACGGGCTCGATCGCGCCCGCGCCGCGCTGGAGGCCGGCGAGCTGCCGGAGCTGCCCCGCGACGGCCTGCGCGTCGGCGCCCCGGTCGCGCGCCCCGGCGCCGTCGTGTGCGTCGGCATGAACTACGCGGCCCACGCCGCCGAGTCGGGCAGCGAGCCGCCGACGCAGCCCGTCATCTTCCTGAAGCACCCCAACACCGTCGGCGGGCCCGACGACGACGTGCCCCTCGCCGCGCACGCGCAGAAGATGGACTGGGAGGTCGAGCTGGCGCTCGTCATCGGCCGCCCCGCGTGGAACCTCGGCTCGCGGGAGGAGGCGGCCGCCTGCATCGCCGGCGCCACCGTCGCCGACGACCTCTCCGAGCGCACCTGGCAGCTCGAGGTGTCGGGCGGCCAGTGGTCGAAGGGCAAGTGCGCGCCCGGCTCGACGCCCCTCGGGCCAGAGCTCGTCACGGCGGACGAGCTCGACCTGGGACGCCTGCGCCTCACCAGCCGCGTCAACGGCGAGCCGCGCCAGGACTCCTCGACCGCCGACCTGATCTTCGACGCCGCGACCGTCGTGCAGGACCTCAGCCGCTACATGCGCCTCGACCCGGGCGATGTCGTGCTCACCGGCACGCCCGAGGGCGTGGCCCTCTCGGGCCGCTTCCCGTACCTCGCCGACGGCGACGTGGTCGAGGTGGCGATCGACGGCATCGGCACGCAGCGCCACCGCATGGTCGCGGAGGCCTCGGCGTGAGCGAGTTCGCCGGTCTCGTCGCGATCGTCACCGGCGGCGGCAGCGGCATCGGCGCCGCGATCGCCGACGAGCTCGCCGGCCGGGGCGCGCGCGTGGCCGTGCTCGACCTCCACCCCGGCGATGCGCACCTCGGTGTCGCGTGCGACATCGCCGACGACGCCTCCGTGCGCGCGGCGGTCGCGCGGGTCGCCGACGAGCTCGGCGGCATCGACATCGTCATCAACAACGCCGGCATCGGCGCGGCGGGCCCGATCGACGAGAACGACGAAGCCGAGTGGCACCGCGTGTGGGACGTCAACGTCGTGGGCATCATGCGCGTCACCCGTGCGGCACTGCCGCACCTGCGCGCCTCCAGGGCCGCGGCGGTCGTGAACACCTCGTCGATCGCCGCGACCGCGGGCCTCCCGCAGCGCGCCCTCTACTCCGCGTCGAAGGGCGCCGTGCTCTCGCTCACCCGCGCGATGGCCGCCGACCACCTGCGCGAGGGCATCCGCGTCAACGCGGTCAGCCCCGGCACCGCCGACACCCCCTGGGTGGGGCGGCTCCTCGCGGCGGCGCCCGACCCGGCGCACGAGCGCGCCCAGCTCGAGGCGCGGCAGCCGCACGGCCGGCTCGTGGCCCCCGAGGAGATCGCCCACGCCGTCGCATACCTCGCGAGCCCGCGGGCCGGCTCGACGACCGGCGTCAGCCTCGCCGTCGACGGCGGCATGCAGGCGCTGCGCCTGCGCAAGGACTGAGCGGCGTCAGGACACGAGCGACGGCGACGCCTCGAAGACGGCGGCCGCATCGTCGGTCGACGGATGCGCGAGGGCGGCCCAGAGCACATCGGGGGCCGCGGTGAAGGTGGGCACGCCCGCCTCCGCGAGCGCCACGATGTCGTCGGGCGTGCGCAGGCTCGCCGCGAGCACCTCGGTCGCCGAGTCGCCGCACGCGGCCTGCATGCGCGCGATGTCGCCGACCGCGTCGAAGCCGGCATCGCGCATCCGCCCCAGGTACGCCGCGATGTAGCGGATGCCGCACGAGGCGGCGGCGAGCGCCTGCGCGGGCGTGAAGACCGCCGTCAGCAGCACGGGCGCGCCCTCGCGCGCGAGCCGGGCTGCGACGCCGAAGCCGACGAGCGTCGCGGGCACCTTCACCACCGCGAGCTCGCCGAGCGCGAGGATCTCGCGGGCGCGCCGCTCGACGTCGGCCTCCTCGTCGCCCCAGGCCTGGAAGAAGATCTCCCGCGCGCCCTCGCCGGCCCACCGGGCGTAGAGCTCGGGGATGTCGGCGACGGCGCGGCCGGCGCGCTCCAGGATCGTCGGATTGGTCGTCACGCCGTGCACGAGCGAGCCGGAGAGCAGGGGCGACACGGCGTCGACGTCGGCCGAGTCGACGTACAGGCGGGGCGCGGACATGGGTGCTCCTCACGAGCGCAGGGGATCGTGCCCGGCAGGACGTCACGGGACGCCGCTAATGTAATGACAGGCGCGCGCGGACGTCAATGAGGATCGCGCGAGGATACGAGGAGCGGTGACCGACGTGGGGGATCTCGACGCAGAGCGGGCAGGCGTGCTGGTGGTCGGCTCGATCACCGCCGATGTGACCACCTTCTCGAGCCGGCTGCCGCGGCCGGGCGAGACCTTCCTCGGCGACGCGTTCACGCTCGTGCTCGGCGGCAAGGGCGCCAACCAGGCGGTGGCGGCCGGTCGCGCGGGCGCCGACGCGCAGATGGTCGGGTGCGTGGGCGACGACCTGTTCCGCGACCTCGTGCGCGACGGGCTGCGCGACGCGGGCGTCGACATCCGCCACGTGCGCGTCGTGCCCGACCAGACCGGCATCGCCCACATCCGCGTCGACGCGAGCGGCGAGAACGACATCGTCATGGTGCCGCTCGCGAACGCCCACCTCGACGAGGCGCAGATCGACCGCGCCTTCGCCGAGCTCGGACCGAGCACGCGCGTGATGCTCACGCAGCTCGAGATCCCCTTCCAGCTCACGATGCACGCGATCCGCCGGGCGCACGGGGCGGGCCTCACCGTCGTGCTCGACCCCGCTCCCGCGCACGAGCTGCCCGACGAGATCTGGCCGCTCGTGGACGTCGTCACGCCGAACGAGACCGAGGCGACGCTGCTCACCGGCACCGAGGTCGACTCGCGCGAGGCGGCCGTCGCCGCCGGGCGATGGTTCGTCGATCGCGGCGTCGGGGCCGCCCTCATCACGATGGCGGGCGCGGGCAGCGTGCTGGTCGACGCCGAGGGCGTCAGCGACCACGCGCCCATCCCCGTCGAGGTCGTCGACACGACCGCCGCGGGCGACGCGTTCGCCGGCTTCCTCGCCGCCGCGCTCGCCGCCGGGCGCTCGCGCGACGAGGCCATCCTGCGCGCCGGGGCCGCCGGCGCGCTCGCCGTCACCAAGCGCGGCGCCTCCCCCAGCCTGCCCACCGCCGATGAGGTCGACGCGCTGCTCGCGACGCAGCTCGAGCCTGCGACCGACTCGGCGAGAGAGGACGCCTGATGCGTAGGAGCGCCACGACCATCCACCCGCAGCTGAGCCGCATCATCTCGGAGCTCGGCCACTACGACGAGCTCTTCGTCACCGACGCGGGCCTGCCCATCCCGCCGGACGCCGAGCGCGTCGACCTCGCCTACCGCCGCGGCGAGCCGCCGTTCCTCGACGTGCTCGACACGATCCTCGCCGAGATCGTCGTCGAGGGCGCGGTGATGCCCGCAGAGGTCGCCGAGGCGAGCCCGCATGTGCTGGGCGCGGTGCGCGAGCGGCTGGAGCGGTTCGGGGTCGAGGTGCAGCTCATCCCCCACGTCGAGTACAAGCGCCGCTCGCACGGCGCGCGCGCCTTCGTGCGCTCGGGCGAGTACACGCCCTACGCCAACGTCGCGCTCATCGCGGGCGTCGACTACTGACGATGGCCGTCGACGCCACGCCCCGACGTCGCCGCAGCACCGCCTCGCTGCCGTCGGCCACGATCGACCGGCACTCGGCGCTGCCGATGTACGACCAGCTGCGCCGGCAGATCCTCGAGACCATCTCCGACGAGGGACTCGAGCCCGGCGACCTGCTGCCGGGCGAGCTGCGCATGTGCGAGCTCTACGGCGTCTCGCGCACCGTCGTGCGCCAAGCGCTCGGGCAGCTCGAGCACGACGGCATCATCACGCGCGTGAAGGGCAAGGGCACCTTCGTCGCGCCGCAGAAGACCACCGAGACGCTCGCGAGCGGCCTCGCCGGGCTGTTCGAGGAGGTCGCCGCCCGCGGCGGCCACGTGCACAGCGAGGTGCTGCGGCTCGAGCGCGAGCCCGCGGACGAGCGCGTCGCCGAGCAGCTGCGCTGCCCACCCGGCACCGTGGTGGTGGCGCTCGAGCGGCTGCGCTTCGTCGACGGCGAGCCCTGGTCGCTGTCGACCACCTGGATGCCCGAGCACATCGGCGCGCAGGTCTTCGGCGCCGAGCTCGCGGAGGGGTCCCTCTACTCGCTGCTCGCCGAGCGCGGCATCCGCGCCGCCCGCGGCGTGCGCTCGGTCGAGGCGTCGGTGACGGATGCGCGCGAGGGCCAGCTCCTGGGCATCGGCCTCGGCAAGCCCGTGCTGCTGCTGCGCAGCGCGCTGGTCGACGCGGCGGATCGGCCCATCGAGTGCTTCCAGGCGCTGCATCGCGGCGACCGCACCCGCTTCGAGTTCAACCTCACGGCGGACGACGCGCGCGGGCCGGTGTTCCTCACTCGCTGACGCCTGGCGCGAACCTGTAATGACAGGTAGAGTCGGGACGCGCTCGACGGAGCGCGCCATCGACCGAGGAGACGCCGTGCCCGAGTACGCCACGCCCCCCATCAGCCCCTTCGCCATCCGGTTCGACGCCGAGTCGGCGACCCTCTCGCCCGAGGGCCCGACGCTCGAGCGGCGCATGAGCGACCTCGAGGGCCTCTTCGCCGACGACGAGGCCTGGCAGGCGGCCGTCGCCGACGGGGACCCGGTGGTCTACCGCGTGCAGTCCTCGCCCGTCCCGGAGGTCGACCGCGAGCTGCCGCAGTCGATCACCACGATCGAGCCCGGCACGACCGCGGGCGAGT
>JBAZPY010000008.1:0-12708 GCA_041645515.1 Agrococcus sp. | reverse complement strand
GCGCGCACGCGCACGTCGGTGCGGCAACCGCTCGGCGCGTGCCGCGCTCCGCTGCTCCCCGCGGCTACTGCTCCTTCGCGACGTACGTCAGCAGGTCGTACTGCGCGACGGTCTCGTCGTCCTGGTTGGTGAGCACCGCATCCCAGCGCACCTCGCCGTACGGGTCGGTCTCGCGCGGCGTGATCTGCTTCGCGGTGAGCGTGACCCGCAACGAGTCGCCGGGGGAGACCGGCGTCATGAAGCGCAGGTTGTCGAGGCCGGTGTTCGCGAGCACGGGGCCCGGCGCCGGCTCCACGAAGAGCCCGGCCGCGAACGACAGCAGCAGGTAGCCGTGCGCGACGCGGCCCGGGAAGAACGGGTTCGCCTCCGCCGCCTCCTGGTCCATGTGCGCGTAGAACGTGTCGCCCGTGAACTCGGCGAAGTGCTCGATGTCGTCGAGCGTGATGACGCGGCGCTCCGAGACCACCTGGTCGCCGATCCGCAGCTCGGCGAGCGACTTCCGGAACGGATGCGGCGCATCCGTCGACGACGCGGCGCCCTGGTGCCAGACGCCGGTGAGCGCCGTGAGCATCGACGGCGAGCCCTGGATGGCGGTGCGCTGCATGTGGTGGAGCACCGAGCGGATGCCGCCGAGCTCCTCGCCGCCGCCGGCGCGGCCGGGACCGCCGTGCACGAGCATCGGCAGCGGCGAGCCGTGGCCGGTCGACGAGCGCGCGTCGTCGCGGTCGAGCAGCAGGATGCGGCCGTTGTGCGGCGCGATCCGGCGGGTGAGCTCGCTCACGAACGCCGGGTCGTGCGAGGCGATCGAGGTGACGAGCGAGCCGCCGCCGCGCGCGACGATCTCGGCCGCCTGCTCGGCGCTGCCGTACTCGACGAGCGACGCGACCGGGCCGAACGCCTCGACTTGGTGCAGCGCAGCGGACTCGGGGTCGGCGAACGCGAGCAGCGTCGGCGCGACGAAGGCACCGTCGGAGGCCTCGCCGATCGTGCCGTCGGCGAGCGTCACGTGCCCGGCGTCGCCGCCCACGACGATCTGGCCGCCGCCCTCGCGCAGCTTCATGAGCTGCTTGAGCACCTCGTCGCGCTGCCCGGTGGAGGCGAGCGGCCCCATCGTGACGCCCTCCGCGCGCGGGTCGCCGACGACCACCTTCGCGGCGATCCGGTCGCGCACGGCGTCGGCCACGGCATCCGTCATGCCGCTCGGCACGAGGGCGCGGCGGATGGCGGTGCACTTCTGGCCGGCCTTCGCGGTCATCTCGGTGACGAGCCCGCGCACGAACGCGTCGAACTCGGGGGTGCCGGGCGTGGCGTCGGGGCCGAGCACGGATGCGTTGATCGAGTCGGTCTCGACGGTGAAGCGCACCCCGCCCGTCTGCACGGCGTCATGGAGGCGCAGGCCCTCGGCGGTCGAGGCGGAGCCGGTGAAGCTCACCGTGTCGCCGAGCCGCAGGTGGTCGAGCAGGTCGCGCGCCGAGCCCGAGACGAGCTGCACGGCGCCCGCGGGCAGCAGGCCCGACTCCGCGAGGATGCGCACCATGTGCTCGGCGACGTAGCCGGTGGGCGTCGCCGGCTTGATGAGCGTCGGCATGCCGGCGAGGAACGCGGGCGCGAGCTTCTCGAGCGCACCCCAGACGGGGAAGTTGAACGCGTTGATCTGCACGGCGACGCCCGGCAGGGTGGTGCAGATGTGGCGGGCGAGGAACGAGCCGTCCTTCGACAGCTGCTCGACCGGTCCGTCGAGGTAGATCGTCGACTGCGGCATCTCGCGGCGGCCCTTCGACGAGTACGTGAAGAGCACGCCGATGCCGCCGTCGATGTCGACCCACGAGTCGTTCCTCGTCGCGCCCGTGCGGCTCGACAGTTCGTAGAGCTCGCCCTTGCGCTCGGTGAGCGCGAGCGCCATCTGCTTCAGCAGGATCGCCCGCTGGTGGAAGGTGAGCGGCGCGAGGCTGTGCTGGCCGACGGTGCGGGCGTGCTCGAGCGCGGCCGCGAGGTCGAGGCCGGAGGTCGAGACGCGCACGACCTCCTCGCCCGTGGAGGCGTCGCGCACGACCGTGGCGTCGTCGGCGGCGCCCTCAGCCGGCTCCCACCAGCCGTCCTGCACGTAGCTGGGCAGCATGCGGGACTGGATCAGGGTCTGGGTGTCGGTCATCGTCGACTCGCTCTCTCGTCGGTCAGGTGCGGGGAGGACATCACTGGTCAGTTCCAGTCGTAGAAGCCGCGGCCGCTCTTCTTGCCGAGCCGGCCCTCCGCGACCATCTGGCGCAGCAGCTCGGGCGGCCGGAACCGCTCGCCCAGCTCGCGGTGCAGCTGCTCGGCGATGCCGAGCCGCACGTCGAGCCCGACGATGTCGGTCGTGCGCAATGGGCCGGTGGGGTGCTTGTAGCCGAGCTCCATCGCGAGGTCGATGTCGCCGGGGCTCGCGACGCCCTCCTCGACCATCCGGATCGCCTCGAGTCCGATCGCGACGCCGAGCCTCGAGCTCGCGAAGCCGGGCGCGTCGTGCACCGTCACCGGCGCCTTGCCGATCGCCTCCACCCACGCGCGCGCGTCGTTCGCGAGCCGCGGGTCGGTGGCGTCGCCGAGCACGATCTCGACGAGCGCGGATGCGGGCACCGGGTTGAAGAAGTGCAGCCCCAGGAAGCGGGCGGGCCGGGCGAGGTTCGCGGCCAGCGCGTCGATGGAGATCGACGACGTGTTGCTGGCGAGCGCCGCGCGGTCGGTGAGGACGGCCTCGACGCGCGCGAGCGCATCCGCCTTGAGCGACGGGTCCTCGGGCACGGCCTCGATCACGAGGTCGGCGTCGGCGAACGCCGCGACGTCCGTCGCGACGCGCAGGCGGCCGGTGAGCTCGTCGATCGGCTCGGCCCAGCCGCGCTCGACGCTCTTCGCCAGGCTCGCGCGCACGCGCGCCTCCGCGGCCCCCGCGGAGTCGTGGTCGCGCTCGACGACGACCACCTGGCTGCCGGCGAGCACGAAGGCGTGGGCGATGCCCGCGCCCATCCGGCCGCCGCCGAGCACGCCGACCCGCTCGGGCGCGCCCGCGCCGACCGCGGCATCCGTGTCGTCGATCATCGCTTCGCGCTCCGCTCGGTGCTGGCTGCCGAGCGGCTGCGCCGCTCGAGGAACTCGGTCATGCGCCGGTGCTTCTCGGGGCTCTCGAAGAGCACCGCCTGCTCGGCGAGGTCGATCTCGGGGTGCGCGCTCGGCGGGGCGAGCAGCGCGCGCTTCGTCGCCTGCGTCGCCGCCGGGTCGAGCTCCGCGATGCGGTCCGCGATGTCGACGGCGCGGGCGAGCGCGGCGCCGGGCTCGAGCACAGCCGACACGAGGCCCGCGGCGAGCGCCTCGTCAGCGCCGAGGACGCGACCGGTCAGCAGCATCTCGTTCGCGAGCGCCTCGCCGACGATGGCCTTGAGCCGCCAGGTGGCGCCCGCGGCCGCGATGATGCCGAGGCCGGTCTCGGGGTTGCCGATCTTGAGCGTCGGTGTGCCGATGCGGAAGTCGGCCGCGTAGGCGAGCTCGGCACCGCCGCCGAGCGCGTAGCCGTCGAGCACCGCTATCACCGGCATCGGCAGGGCGCGGATGCGCTGGAAGCAGCGGGTGTTGATGCCCGCGAGCGCGTCGGTCGCGCGGCGCTCGCGGAGCTGCGCGATGTCGGCGCCGGCCGCGAAGGTGCCGCCGGAGCCCGTGAGCACGAGCGTGCGGCGCTCGACCTCGAGGCGGGCACACAGCCGGTGCAGGGCGTCGACGAGCTCCTGATCGATCGCGTTGCGCTTCTCGGGACGGTCGAGCGTCGCCAGCACGAAGCTGTCGCGCTCGTCGATCCGCAGTGTCTCGCTCATCGCAGCCCTCCATGCTTCTCAACGTCGCGGGTGGTCGCGCGGGCGCTATAGGCGGCCGAGTTACCACTGGCGACGTTGAGAATCCGGGTCACGGGCGCTCCAGCAGGATGGCGGTGCCCTGGCCGACGCCGACGCACATCGTGGCGAGGCCACGCTGGGCGCCCTCGCGCTCCATCCGGCCCAGCAGCGTCACGACGAGCCGCGTGCCCGACGAGCCGAGCGCGTGCCCGAGCGCGATCGCGCCGCCGTCCGCGTTCACGATCTCGGGGTCGAGCCCGAGCCGCCGGATCGTCGCGAGCGACTGCGTCGCGAACGCCTCGTTGAGCTCGACCGCGCCGATGTCGCCGATCGACAGTCCGGTGCGCGCCAGCACCTTCTCGGTCGCGGGCACCGGGCCGAGCCCCATCACCTCGGGCGCGACGCCGGCGCTCGCACCGCCCACGACGCGGGCCCGCGGGGTGAGCCCGAGGCGACGCACGGCATCCTCGCTCGCGACGACGATCGCCGACGCGCCGTCGTTGAGCGACGAGCTGTTGCCGGCCGTGACGACCGAGCCGCCGCCCACGACGGGGCGGAGGGAGGCGAGCTTCTCGAGGCTCGTGTCGCGGCGGGGCTGCTCGTCGACGGTCACCTCGGTGCCGCGGGTCTGCACCGCGACGATCTCGTCGGCGAAGCGGCCGCCGTCGATCGCGGCGATGGCCCGCTCGTGCGAGCGCAGCGCGAACGCGTCGGCGTCCTCGCGCGAGATGCCGTCGACGCGCGCGACCTCCTCGGCCGTCTCCGGCATCGAGAAGGTCGCCTTGTCGCGGGCGGTGAGCTTCGGGTTGGCGAAGCGCCAGCCGATCGACGTGTCGAACGCCTCGCCCGGCTTCGCCCACGCCTTCTCGGGCTTCGCCTGCACCCAGGGGGCGCGCGTCATCGACTCGACGCCGCCGGCGACGACGACGTCGGCGTCACCGGAGCGGATCATCTGCGACGCCATGATGATGGCCGACATGCCGGATGCGCAGAGGCGGTTCACGGTGATGCCCGGCACCGCGTCGGGCAGGCCCGCCAGCAGCACGGCCATGCGCGCGACGTTGCGGTTGTCCTCGCCCGCCTGGTTGGCGCCGCCGAGGATCACCTCGTCGATCAGCGCCGGGTCGATGCCCGCGCGCGTCACCGCCTCGCCGAGCACGAGCGCGGCGAGGTCGTCCGGGCGGACGCTCGCGAGGGCGCCGCCGTAGCGGCCGACCGCTGTGCGGGCACCACCGATGAGGAAGGCCTCGGGCATGGGACTCCTGACTCCGTCGTCGCTGTGTGAATACCACAGTGTGAGGACCACCGGCCGCGAATTAGTGACCGATCGTTCAGGAACAACCGTATGCCCCGCCGGGTGCCGTCGCAAGCGCGGCGAGGTCGGCTGCGGCGCGGCGTCAGCTGCCGCGCGGCGCGCGCCGAGGCCGCGACCCCGAGAGCCACACGAGCAGGCCGACGACGAGGCCCAGCGCCAGGATCGTGCCTGCCGCGATCGTGAGCGCGGCGAGCGCGGTGGTGGCGAGCGTCTCGAGCAGGGCGAGCATCGACATGGTGGGCTCCTCTTCGTCTCCTCGACGCTACGAAGCCCCACCGCTCGCCGCGTCCGCCCGCGGTCGTGCGCGCCTCATCCCCGAGGATGATCCGAGCCGCGTGCGGCCGTCCGTGCCATGCTCGGCACATGCCGATCGAGCCGGACACCAAGGACTGGACGTGGGTGCTGCGCGAGCGCTGCCCCGAGTGCGGGTTCGACCCGGCGGCGGTCGACCAGGGGGAGCTCAGTGGGCGCATCCGCGATGCCGCGTCTGCGATCCATGCGCGCCTGCACGGCGAGGCGGTCCGCGAGCGACCCGACGAGGCGACCTGGTCGCCGCTCGAGTACGCCGCGCACGTGCGCGACGTCTGCACGGTCATGCGGGCGCGGCTCGACCAGATGCTCACCGAGGACGACCCGGAGTTCGCGAACTGGGACCAGGACCAGGCGGCGATCGACGGCGACTACGCAAGCCAGGAGCCCGAGCACGTCGCGGTCGAGCTCGACCTCGCCGCCGCGGAGCTCGCGAACGCCGCGGATGCGGTGCCGTCGGACGCGTGGGACCGCCCGGGCCGGCGCTCGAACGGCTCGGTCTTCACGGTCGAGACACTGCTGGTCTACGCGCTGCACGACCTCGAGCACCACGTGTGGGATGTGCGCAGGAGCTGAGGGCTGAGACCTCGCGAAGCGCACCGGCGACGCAGCATGTGACGGAGCAAGGTTTTCCCAGGGCTCGCGATCCAAAGTGAGCGCATGGCCCTTCCTGCTGCCCGGCGGACGCTTCCGGACCCCTCGGGGCCCCCGTTGCGCGGCGACGCGGCGTCGGAGGCCCGGCCCGCGCTGCTCCAGCGGCTCCGCCGCCCCCGGATGCTGCTCGCCGTCGTGCTCACGGTGCTCATCGGCGCAGGCGTGGCCGTGTTCGCCGACCTCGCGGCCAAGAGCGAGCCGATCGCCCCGCTCGGAGCCGCCGTCGCGTTCCCGGGCGGGGTGGCGCGCGTCAACGGGATCATCCCGCTGGAGGACGATGGCTGGCTCCCGAGCGACGCCCCTGCTGCGCTCACCGAGCCGCCGGCCGACGGCGCTCACCGGGTCCGCATCCTGCTGGAGCTGACGGCGCTCGACGAGGAGGGATTGGCGTTCTCCGCCGACGACTACACGATCCTCGGGCTGGGGTCTGGCCGGGTGAACGTGCTGTGGGCCTCGCCGGATGCGCGCGACGCGCAGCAGGGCGAGGTGATCAGCGCGACGCTCGTCTTCGAGGTGCCCGACGAGGCGGTCGCGCTGACGCTGGAGGGAGAGGACGGCGGCCGGCTGGCCCTGGGCGCCTCGGGCCACACCGCCAATCGTTGACCCAAGTCTTGGGAGGCGGTCGCGCTTCGTGCTGAGGCTTTTCTGACGCGATCGCGCTTCACCGACCCCGATCAGCCCGCGACAATAGGTGCATCAAACCTCAGTTCAGGGGGCACGATGCTCACCCCTCCCCGCGAGGAACCGGCCCGGCTGTCGGTGGACATCATCGGCCCGCTCGTGGTGCGTCGCGACGGCGTCGTGCTCGAGGCGCATCTGGGTGGGCCCAAGCCGCGCCAGATCCTGGCGATACTGCTGCTGCGACGTGGCGACCCGGTCTCCAAGGACGCGCTGATCGATCTGCTCTGGGGCGACAAGCCGCCGAAGGAGGCGCGCGCGACGCTGGAGAGCTACGTCAGCGTGCTGCGCAGGCACCTGCAGCTCGGGCGCGGCAGGTCCGGGCCGCTGCGCACCACCACCGGCGGATACATGATCGACGCCTCGGTGGACCTCGACCTGGCACGCTTCGACGCTCTGCTGCACAGCGCGCAGCACGCGGAGGCGGCTGCAACCCATCCGCTGGTCGTGCAGGCCCTCGCCCTCGCGACCGGTCCGCTGCTCGGCGACGAGCCGGGGCCCGCGTGGGTCGCTGCGGAACGCGATCGACACGCCCTTGCGGTCACCACCGCACGCGTCCTGGCGGCCGAGTCTGCGGCCGCCCTCGGAGCGAACGCCGAAGCGATCGACTGGGCGCATCAGGCGCTCCTAGGAGACCCCCTGCATGAGGGTGCCTGGACGGCTCTGATCCTCGCGCTGGAACGGAGCGGCCAGTGCGCCGAGGGACTGCGCGCGTACGGTCGCTGCCGGCAGGTCTTCGACCGCGAGCTGGGCTGCGAGCCCAGCCCGGCGCTGCGCGCGGCGCACGCGCGACTGCTGCAGGCGACGGCCGCCGGGCGCGGCGACCTGTCCCACGCGGTGTCGGCACTGCTCGTGCTGCACGATCAGCTGGTCCGCCGCGACCGAGCGGACGCCGGGGCGGAGCCGGTGGAGGCACGCATCGGTGAAGCGGTCCAGCAGGCGGGGGACGTGCTGTCGTCGTTCCTCCGCCGCGCCATCCAGGCGGTATGACGCGGCGATGCCCGGAGGCCGCCACCGGTGTGCCGCGGCGCTTCACAACAAGGTTTTCCCAAGCGCGCGTCGTCACGCTCGGGGGCGCACCGAGGTGCGAGGAGGAACCCATGACCGTTTCGCGACGCGACTTCCTGCTGCTCGGCGGGCTCGGTGTGCTCGGCGCGGCCGCCGTGACCATCCCGCTCAGCAGCGTCGACGCGAAGTCCGCGAGCCGCCTGAGCGATCGTGACATGCCGCGGCCGTTCCAGACGGCCTTCACGCAGGCGCCCGTGCTGCAGCCGTATGCGACGGGGCGAGACCCCGTGGACGGCGCCCCGGTGCACCACTACTCGGTGACGGCGATGGCGGCGAGCGCGGCCATCCTGCCGCGGCTGATGACGCCGATCCTCGCGTACAACGGGATCCTCCCCGGCCCGACGATCAGCCTCGACCGGGGCACGAAGGCGGTGCTGCGGGTCCGGAACCAGCTCCCCGCGAGACACCCGATCGACGACCACCTGCTCTCGATATCGACGCACCTGCACGGCTCCGCCTCGCTGCCGCAGTTCGACGGCTACGCGAGCGACGTGACGAACCAGGGGTTCAGGAAGCACTACGAGTACCCCAACTTCCAGCCCGCGAGGACGCTCTGGTATCACGACCATGCGGTCCACAACACGGCGCTGAACGTCTATGCAGGGCTTGCCGGGCAGTACCACGTCCACGACCAGCAGGAGCGGCAGCTGCTGCCGCAAGGCGACTTCGACGTGGCCCTCACGGTCAGCGATGCCATGTTCGCCGCCAACGGTGCCCTCGCCTACGACGACGACGACCACTCCGGTCTGTGGGGCGATGTGATCCTGGTCAACGGGAAGCCGTGGCCGGTGATGAAGGTGCAGAGGCGCGTCTACCGCTTCCGCATCCTCAACGCCAGCATCTCGCGCTCGCTGCGGCCAGCGCTGAGCACCGGCGACCCGATCACCGTGGTGGCGACGGACGGTGGCCTCATGCCGGCCGCGCGGAGCGTCTCGAACTACCGGCACGCCGGCGGCGAGCGCTACGAGGTGCTGATCGACTTCCGCAAGTACGCCGCCGGCCAGCGCATCGTGCTGCGCAACCTCTCGAACGAGAACAACCGCGACTACGACCACACGAACAAGATCATGGCGTTCGACGTCGTCGACACACCGGTGAACACCGGTGATCCGACCTGGAACACCATCCCCTCCGCGCTGACGGACAGCGAGGTGATGTCGCTGACTCCTGCGCAGTCCATCAAGACCCGCCGGTTCCGCCTCAAGCGGAACGATCGGACGAACGTCTGGACGATCGGCGACGACGGCACCTGGGCTGCCGTCATCGCGAGCGGCTTCCGCAAGGTGATCGCCAACCCGGGTCTGGGCGCCACGGAGATCTGGGAGTTCGAGAACAGCTCCGGCGGCTGGTTCCACCCCCTCCACATGCACCTGGTCGACTTCAAGATCCTCAGCCGCAACGGCAGGGCGCCGTTCCCGTACGAGCTGGGGTCCAAGGACACCGTCTACGTGGGAGAGGGCGAGACCGTGCGGCTGCTCGTGAAGTTCGGCCCGCACCGCGGCAAGTACATGCTGCACTGCCACAACCTGCCGCACGAGGACCACGACATGATGGTCCAGTTCAGCGTCGGGCTGCCCGTTGGCGCGGTCGACGAGAACGACCCGATGACCGCGGCTCCGGCCTCATGGGACGACGACAGCTGAGCGCCTCGGCACCTGTCAGGATCGCCGCGGCGCTGCTGATGGGGGCCGTCGTCGTGCTGGGCCTGCGCCTGTGGGTCCTTGAACCGCTCACAGTCGCCTCCGACAGCATGGAGCCGACGGTGATGCAGGGGAGCACGCTGCTGGTCTCGCGGCTGCATGCGCCCGCGGACAGGTCGGACGCCGGCCGGCTGGTGGTGTTCCGGAGCCCCGAGGACGGCCGCAGCACGGTCAAGCGCCTCGTCGCCGTCGCCGGTCAGACCGTGGCCATCCGTGACGGGGTGCTGTACGTGGACGGCGCCGCCGTCCGCGAGCCGTACGTCGACCCCAGTCGGGTCGACGGCACCTTCTTCGGCCTCATGCAGGTCCCTGCCGGCCACGTCTTCGTGCTCGGCGACAACCGGGCGGTCTCCACCGACTCGCGCGACTTCGGCGCCGTCCCCGTCGAGGACCTCATCGGTGCGGTCCTCTGGCCTCAGTGAGCCGCGTGCGCCGTCAGCCGCGGAACGCGGACAGCCCCGTGAGCGCCTGCCCGATGACGAGCGTGTGCACCTCGTCGGTGCCCTCGTAGGTGCGCACGCTCTCGAGGTTCGCCGCATGGCGCATGGGGGAGAGGTCGAGCGTGATGCCATTGCCGCCGAGCAGCGCCCGCGCCTCGCGGCAGATGCTGATGGCGGCGCGGCAGGAGGCGAGCTTGCCCATCGAGATCTCGTGGGGGCGCAGCAGCCCGGCGTCCTTCCGCCGGCCGAGGTGCAGCGCGAGCAGCTGCGCCTGCTGCAGCGCGAGCACCATCTCGGCGAGCCGTGCCTGCGTGAGCTGCATGCCCGCGAGCGGGCGGCCGAACACCTCGCGCTCGCCGACGTACGCGAGCGTCGTCTCGAGCGCGTCGCGCGCGGCGCCGAGCGCGCCCCAGGCGATGCCGAACCGAGCCTCGCCCAGGCACTCGAACGGCGCCCGCAGGCCTCGCGCATCCGGCAGTCGCATCGACTCCGGCACGCGCACCCCGTCGAGTGCGATGTCGCACTGGATCGACGCGCGCATCGACAGCTTCGGCGCGATCGGCGTCGCGGTGAAGCCGGGCGACGAGGTCTCCACGAGGAAGCCGCGCACGCCGTCGTCGGTCTGCGCCCACACGACCGCGACGTCGGCGATCGACGCGAGCCCGATCCAGCGCTTCTCGCCGTCGAGGATCCAGTCGTCGCCGTCGCGCCGCGCGAACGTGCGCATCGCGCCCGGGTCGCTGCCCGCATCCGGCTCGGTGAGGGCGAAGCAGCCGATCGCCTCGCCCGCGGCCATCTGCGGCAGCCACGACTGCCGCTGCTCCTCGGAGCCGTGCTTCGCGATCGCCGACATCGCGAGCGAGCCCTGCACGCTCACGAAGGTGCGGATGCCGCTGTCGCCGGCCTCGAGCTCCTGCATCGCGATGCCGTACTCGACGGCGGACGCGCCGGCGCATCCGTAGCCGGTGAGGTGCATGCCGAGCAGCCCCTCGGCGGCGAGCGCCGGCACGAGCTCGCGCGGGAAGGCGGCGCGCTCGAACCAGTCCGCGATGTGCGGGCGGATGTCGCGGTCGACGAGCGCGCGCACGCGCGACTGCACGGCGCGCTCCTCGTCGCTGAGGAGCGATGCGAGGTCGAGGAGGTCGGTCGTCATGAAGGGGAGTCTGCCAGCGAGGGGGGTCTCGATACGCGGCCGGCTGCGCCGGCAGCTGCTCGACCAGCGGAGGCCCTTCCGGCTCGTCGAGTAGCAGCGCCGCAGGCGCCGCCCTTCCCGCTCGTCGAATAGCAGCGCCGCAGGCGCCGCCCTTCCCGCTCGTCGAGTAGCCGGCAGCTGCTCGACCAGCGGAGGCCCTTCCCGCTCGTCGAGTAGCAGCGCCGCAGGCGCCGCCCTTCCCGCTCGTCGAGTAGCAGCGCCGCAGGCGCCGCGTATCGAGACGACGCCATCCGTCGGGCCGTGGGGGTCTCGATACGCGGCCGGCTGCGCCGGCAGCTACTCGACCAGCGGAGAAGGGGCCGGCAGCTACTCGACCAGCGGAGAAGGGGCCGACAGCTACTCGACCAGCGGAGAAGGGGCCGACAGCAGGCGCCGCCCTTCCCGCTCGTCGAGTAGCAGCGCCGCAGGCGCCGCGTATCGAGACGACGCCATCCCGTCGGGCCGTGGTGGTCTCGACACGCGGTCGGCTGCGCCGGCAGCTGCTCGACCAGCGGAGGGCGGGGCGGGTCAGGCCGCGTTCAGGTCGGCGACCGCCTTGTCGAGGCGGAGACCCCGCCAGACGGGATGGCGCAGGGCGCCCGAGGTGGTCTGCTCGGTGTGCTGGACCTCGCCGACCGCCGCCCGCACCCAGCGGATCTTCCGGGCCACGTCCGTCGGCAGCCCCTCGATCTCGGGCGCCGTCCTGCGGGGCCGCAGCTGGTCGCGCAGCCGATCGCGCTCGGCCCCGGAGAATCCGGAGCCCACCCGGCCTGCGTAGCGCAGCCGCCCGTCGTCGCCGGGCCGCGCGAGCACGAGCGAGCCGACCGTCCCGGCGAGCGAGCCGTTGCCCTCGAGCCAGCCCACGACAACGACCTCCTGCATCTGCTGGTGCTTGAGCTTCCGCCAGTCGTCGCTGCGCTTGCCCGGGCGGTAGCGGCTGTCGTGCCGCTTCGCCATCACGCCCTCGAGCCCCCGCTCGGCGGTCACCTCGAGGATCCGCTCGAGCGATCCGCGCAGCGGCTTCGAGATCTTCACCCGCGGGCTCTCGTGCACGAGCTCGTCGAGCCGCGACTGCCGGTCGTCGAGCCGCTCGTCGATGAGCCGCTCCCCGTCGAGCTCGAGCAGGTCGAAGAGCACGAGCGTCGCGGGCGTCGCCTTGGCCGCCTTCGCGGCCTGGCGGCCGCTGAGCCCGCCCCGGTCCTGCAGCGCCTCGAAGTCGGCCGCGCCGCGCTTCAGGATGACGATCTCGCCGTCGAGCACGGCATCCGCGCCGAACGCCGCCGGCACCGCCTCGACCAGCTCGGGGAACGCGCCGGAGAGGTCGCGCCCGTTGCGGCTCAGCAGGTGCACCGCCGTGCCGACGCGCTCGACGAGCACCCGCCAGCCGTCCCACTTCACCTCGAACGACCACTCGCGCTCGTCGTCGAGGGCGGATGCGTCGCTGAGCGACGCCAGCATCGGCCGCAGGTCGGTCGGCCGGTCGCCCTTCGCG
>JBAZPY010000007.1:0-12874 GCA_041645515.1 Agrococcus sp. | reverse complement strand
GGCTACGAGTTCAAGTCGCTCGAGGTGACCCAGGACGGCGACCACCCCGTGCGGGTGACGGTCGCCCACACCTCCGGCGACCAGAAGGACGTCGAGCGCGTCATCCGCGCGAAGTTCGTCGTCGGCGCCGACGGGGCCCGCAGCGGCGTGCGCAGCGCGATCGGCTGCACGCTCGCGGGCCAGTCGGCGAACCACGCGTGGGGCGTCATGGACGTGCTCGCCAACACCGACTTCCCCGACATCCGCACGAAGTCCGCGATCCAGTCGAGCGCCGGCAGCATCCTGCTCATCCCCCGCGAGGGCGGCTACCTCTTCCGCATGTACGTCGACCTCGGCGAGGTGCCGGAGGACGACAAGGGCAACGTGCGCAAGACGACGATCGACCAGATCATCGCGAAGGCGAACGCGATCATCGCGCCCTACACGCTCGACGTGAAGAACGTCGCGTGGAGCAGCGTCTACGAGGTCGGGCACCGCCTGACCGACCGCTTCGACGACGTCGTCGCCGAGGAGCGCGGCACGCGCACGCCCCGCGTCTTCATCGCGGGCGACGCGTGCCACACGCACAGCGCGAAGGCCGGCCAGGGCATGAACGTCTCGATGCAGGACGGCTGGAACATCGGCTGGAAGCTCGGCCACGTGCTCGACGGCCGCGCCCCCGAGCGCCTGCTCGACACCTACTCGCTCGAGCGCCAGGTGGTGGCGCAGAACCTGATCGACTTCGACAAGGAGTGGTCGACGCTCATGGCGAAGCCGGCGCACGAGCTGGGCAGCCCGCAGGAGGTCGCCGACTTCTACACGCGCACCGCCGAGTTCCCGGCCGGGTTCATGACCGAGTACGAGCCGTCGATGATCGTCGGCACCAACGACCACCAGGAGCTCGCCACGGGCTTCCCCGTCGGCAAGCGCTTCAAGTCGGCGCGCGTCGTGAAGGTGTGCGACACGAATCCCGCGCACCTCGGCCACTTCCACACGGCCGACGGCCGCTACCGCATCTACGTGTTCGCCGACCGCGCGGCGCCGGCCGAGGCCTCGGCCGTGCGTGAGCTGGCCGAGTGGCTGCAGGGCCCGGAGTCGCCCATCACGGTGCACACCCCAGCCGGTCGCGACGCGAGCGCCCTCTTCGACGTGCGCGTCATCTACCAGCAGGGTCACCACGATGTGAACCTGAACGACGTGCCGGATGTGTTCAAGCCGGTCGTCGGACCGTTCGAGCTCGTGGACCTCGAGAACGTCTTCGCCAAGCACCCGGACACCGACATCTTCGGCGAGCGAGGCATCTCGCGCGACGGCGCGATCGTCGTCGTGCGGCCCGACCACTACGTGTCGCAGGTGCTGCCGCTGAGGGCGAGGGACGAGCTGGCGGCCTTCTTCCGCGGGGCGCTGCTGCCCGCCTCCTAGTGGAGCTCGATGACGGCCCTCGGCGCGAAGCCGGGGGCCGTTCGTCGTCGGCGCGAGCCGCGCGGAGCCGATCCGTCCTGGAACAGCGAAGCGCCCCCGGTCGATGACCGGGGGCGCTTCTTCTCACTGTGACCCCAGCGGGATTCGAACCCGCGTTACCGCCGTGAGAGGGCGGCGTACTAGGCCGCTATACGATGGGGCCGTGCTGCTCTCGCTCGCGAAGCAACCTGGATAGTGTGCCACACGATCCGGCGCCGCGCAAAATCGAGCGCGCCCTCGCCGTCCCGGTACGGAATTGCGGGCGCAGCGGGCCCGCAACCCGCAGATCCGTACCGGAGCCTCGAGCCCGTGCCTGGCCGCGCGGATCTGCGGCACGGAGCTGCGGGTGCAGCGCCGCGCGACCCGCGAATCCGTACCGGAGGCCGCACGCGCGACGAGCAGCGCGCCCGAGCGCTCAGGGCAGCCGCAGCACTTGCAGCGCACCCGGCATGACGCTGCACCGCACGGGCAGCCGGCCCACGATCTCGCCGTCGGCGCACACGATGACGGTCTCGTCGCTCGCGATCTCCGCGCTCTCGCACTCGGCGACCGTCACCCGGCGATCGCTCGTGTGCGTGCCCCGCAGGACCCGCGCGAGCAGCCGCAGGAACGCCGGGTAGCTGAGCTCGTCGGCGAACACTGCCGTCAGCCTGCCGTCGCGCATGGATGCGCTCGGCGCGACCGGGATGCCGCCCCCGAAGGTGCGGTTGTTCGCGATCGCCGCGACGAGGGTGCGCCACGAGCGGTCCGCTCCCCCGTCGAGCCGCACCCGGAAGGTGCGGTGCCGCGGCCGCAGCACGGTCGCGAGGATCGACGCCTGATATCGGATGCGGCTGGGCACCCGCGTGAGGCGGAACGAGCGCACGTTGACGTCTGCGTCGAAGCCGACCGAGACGACGCCAGCGGCGATCGCCACGCCGTCGGGGTGCTCGATGCGGATGAGGTCGACGCGGTCGGGCTCCGCCGCCAGCATGGACTCGAGGCCGTCGAGCGCCGCCTGCGTGGACCGGATGCCGATGCCGGTCGCGAAGTCGTTGCCGCTGCCCGCGGGGATCACGAGCAGCCGCTTCGAGGTGCCGCCGACGATGTTCACCCCGAGGTGCACCATGCCGTCCCCGCCGACGACGACGAGCACATCCGCCTGGACCATCGCGAAGCGCGTCTGCTCGAGCTGGCCCGCGTAGTCGGCCGCGGCGAGGTGCTCGACCTCGTTGCCGAGGTCGGCGATGCGTGCGGCGACGATCGCACCCAGGGCGCCGCCCTGGCCGAAGCGGGCGGTGGGGTTCGAGGCGACGACGATGCGCACGGGCCCGAGCCTAGGGATGCGCCGTCCGCCCGCGACGGCGACTCGCGCGCCGCGCGCCGTCAGCGCCTATCGTGGTCGGCATGCGAGTGACCAAGCGAGAGCACGCCTGCATGATCCTCGACGAGGAAGGCCAGCAGCTCGTCGTCGACCCGGGCAACCAGACCGGACCGGTCGTGGCGCGCGGGCTGAAGGCGATCGTCATCACCCACGAGCACGCCGACCACTGGGATGCGCCGCATCTCGAGGCGCTGCGCGCGGCGCACCCGACCGTGCCGATCTTCGCGCCGGCCGGTGTCGCGGCCGCGGCGGAGGGCTTCGACATCACTGTCGTGGAGGCGGGCGAGCGCGTCACCGCCGGCCCGTTCCGGCTGCGCTTCTTCGGGGGCAAGCACGCCGAGATCCACAGCTCGATCCCGCTCGTCGACAACCTCGGGGTGCTCGTGAACGAGCGCTTCTACTACCCCGGCGACTCCTACACGACGCCCGACGTGCCGGTCGCGCTGCTCGCGACGCCCGCGGGCGCCCCGTGGCTGAAGATCGGCGAGGTGATGGACTTCGTCGTCGAGGTCGCGCCGCGCGCGACCTTCGCGGTGCACGACGCGCCGCTGTCGCCGATGGGCCTCGAGATGGCGCACGCGCGCATCGAGGCCGCAGTGCAGCAGGGCGGCGGCGAGCACCACCGGCTCGAGGTCGGCGACTCGGTCGAGGTCTAGCGGGTGCTGCCCGCGACGCGCCGCGACGCGCGTCGATCCATGAGTCGATCAAGAATGCGGTGATCGATCCCGTCACGCTGCTGCTCTACGCGGCGGCGCTCCTCGTCGCGACGGTCGCGCAGCGCGTGATCGGCCTCGGGTTCGGGCTCGTCATGGGCCCGGTGTCGGTGATGGTCGCCGGCCCGATCGCGGCGGTGCCCCTCAACTGCATCTTCTCCCCCATCGGATGCGCGCTCATGCTGCCCGGCGTGGCGCGACGTCGACTGGCGCCGGATGCTCTGGCTGCTCCTCCCCGCGCTGCCTGCGACGGTCGCGGGACTGCTCGTCGCGCGCGCCGTGCCGACGGATGCGCTGCGCATCGCGGTCGGGATCGTCGCGATCGCCGGACTGCTGGTCTCGGTCGCCTTCACCCGCACCGAGCACACGCTCGACGGCCCCGCGACGCGCATCGCCTCCGGGCTCGCGATCGGCGGCCTGAACGCCGCGGTCGGCGTGGGCGAGCCGCCCGTGGGCGTCTACGCGCTCGTCAGCCGCTGGGATCCGCGCGTGCTCGCGGCGACGATGCAGCCCTTCTGGGTGGTGCTCAACGTCGCCACGCTGGCGAGCCGCCAGCTGCTGGTGCCGGAGGGCTTCCCGGACTGGCCGTGGTGGGCGTGGACCGGCGCCGCGGCGGCCGCGGCGCTCGGCACGGTGCTCGCGCACCGGATTGCGCACCGCGTGCCGGCGCGGGTCGCCCGCATCGCGATCGTCGTGCTGTCGCTCGCCGGCGGCGCCGCCGTCATCGAGAGCGGCGTCACGGGGCTGCTCGCAGCGAGCTGACGCCCGCTCCTCACGAGATCAGCGCGCGCACGACGCCGAGCGCAGCCATCTGCCCGGCGGCTGCGCTCGCGATCACCGAGTGCCCGGCGCCCGCCGCCGCCCGGTGCGCGGCATCCCCAGCGGCGAACACCCGCGGCACGCTCGTCGCCCCCACCTCGTCGACCTCGATCGCCCCGTCCGGCAGCATGGCGCAGCCGAGCGCCGCGGGCAGCTCCGACCGCTGCACCCACGCGCCGCCCGTGAGCACGCCGTCGCACGCCAGCACGGTGCTGTTCTCGACGCCCGCGCCGCCCTCCACGGCGATGCCGACGAGCTCGCCGTCCCGCTCGACGACGCCGGTGGCGCGCCGCTCGTCCACGACGACGCCGAGCCGCTCGAGGCCCGCCACGACGTCGGGATCGAGCCGCACCCCATCCGTCAGCCAGGTCAGGTGCTCGGCGACGCCCACCATCATGCGCACGGGGTGCTCGCGCTGCGGCTCGCCGCCCAGCACGACCACGCGACGCCCCAGCTCGTGCCCGTGGCAGAACGGGCAGTGCGCCACCTGCCCGCCCCAGTGCCGCGCGAGGCCCGGCAGCGGCAGCGGCAGGTCGGCGACACCGGTCGCGAGCACGAGCAAGCGCGCCTCCAGGCGCTCGCCGCCAGCCAGGTCGACGACCACGCCCTGCTCGCGCGCCTCGGCGGCGACCGCGGTGCCGTCGAGCAGCCGCACGGTGCCATAGGCGGCGAGCTGCTCGCGGGCGATCTGGCGGAACGCCGAGGGCGGTGTGCCGTCGCGGGTGACGACGTTCTGCATGTGCGCCGCCGCGGCGTTGCGGCCGGGCCCCTCGTCGACGAGCACGACGGAGCGGTGCACGCGCGCGAGCGTGAGGGCGGCCTGCAGGCCGGCGGGGCCGCCGCCGAGGACGATGCAGTCGAGGAGATCGGTGGTGGGAGTTGCCATGCGCATCATCATGTGACTTCATGTCGACATGAGGTCAAGCATGCTGTCGATCGGGGAGCTGGCCGCCGAGTTCGGGCTCGCGCCGCACGTGCTGCGGCACTGGGAGGCGGAGGGCGTGCTCGAGCCCGCCGCCCGCGTCGGCGGCAAGCGCCGATACGACGAGTCGGCGCGGATGCGCATCGGCACGATCCTGCGCGGGCAGGACGCGGGCATGTCGCTCGCCGCGATCCGCGCGGTGCTCGGCACCTCGAGCGCGGCCGAGCGGCACGCGATGCTCGCGGAGCAGGTCGCGGCGCTCGAGCGGCGGCAGGCCGAGCTCGAGGCGGCACTGGCGGTCATCCGCCACCTGCAGTCGTGCGAGCACAGCGACTTCGCCCAGTGCCCCGGCTTCCGCGAGCTCATCACGGCCGAGCCGCAGCCGATCGCCCACTCCCCGCGCGTCCACCGGCGTGCCACTATCTGAACGCCCTGTTCTATGCTTGCAACAGCGCATCCGGGTGGGTGCGACGACGAGAGCGAGCGACGATGCCCGAGACCCGCGGCCCGAAGGCCTCGACCGCGGGCGAGACGAGCGGTTCGCAGACCCTCTCGCGCGGCCTGACCGCGCTCGCGCTGCTCGCCGACCACGGCAGCCAGACCATCCAGTCGCTCGCCGACCTGCTGGGCGTGCACCGCTCGGTCGCCTACCGCCTCGTCCGGACCCTCGAGGAGCACCGCCTGGTGGTGCGGGACGCCGCCGGCCGGCTGTCGCTCGGCCCGCAGCTCGTGATCCTGGCACGCGACGTCGAGCACGACCTGCAGTCGGCCTCGCTCCCCCACCTCCAGCAGCTCGCCGACGAGCTCGGCATGACCGCCTTCCTCACCGTGCGCGACGGCGACGACGCCGTCACCCTCGTGACGGCCGTGCCCCGCGGCGTCAACGCATCCGTCGCCCAGCACCCCGGGCACCGGCACCCGATCGCGCTCGGCGCGCCCGGCATCGCGCTGCAGGCGATGCTCGACGAGGCCACCTGGCGCGAGCTCGGCCACGACGAGCCGATGCACCCGGAGGTCGCATCGGTGCGCTCGCGCGGCTGGGCGGTGAGCGCCAACGAGGTCATCCAGGGCATCACGTCGGTCGGCGCGCCCATCCGGGGTCAGCGGTCGACGGACGCGTCGGTCGCGATCGTGACCGTCGGCGAGCCCGACACCGACGCGGTCGGCCGGGCCGTGCTCGCCACCGCCGGCGCGATCGAAGCCGACCTGCGCTAGTGGACCTCGTCTCGTTCGTCGTCGCGCTCGTCGCCGTCTTCATCGGCGCCGCCGGTCAGCGCATGATCGGCATGGGCTGGGGGCTGGTGGTGACGCCGGCCATCGCGCTCGCCGCGGGTCCGCTCGCGGCCGTGCTGGTCGTGAACCTTTACGGCGCGATCGCGTGCATCGTCATCCTGCCGAAGGTGTGGCGGGACGTCGACTGGCGGCGGCTGCTCTGGATCGCCATCCCGGCGCTCGCGCTCATGGTGCCCGGGCTGCTGCTGGCGAAGGGGCTCGACACCGACCTGCTGCGCGTGCTGGTCGGCGTGATCGCGGTGGTGGGCGTCGTGATCACGGTCGCGTTCACGAGCGCGGCGCGCGCCCACGACGGCCCGGTGCTGCGCGTCGCGACGGGCACGGCGATCGGCCTGCTGAACTCGAGCGTCGGCATGGGGGCGCCCGCGGTGGGCGTCTACTCGCTCGTCTCGGGATGGCAGGACCGCACGTTCGTCGCGACGATGCAGCCGTTCTGGGTGCTCATCAGCGGCGCGATCGTGGTCGTGCGGCCGTTCGTGGCGCCCGAGGGCTCACCGGACTGGCCGCTGTGGGCGTGGCTGGTGCTGGCGCTGCCGGTCGTGGCCGGCGTGCTGCTCGGCAACCGGCTCGCGCACCTGGTCAGCCGCACCGTCGTGCGCTGGGCGATCATCGGGCTGTCGGTGCTGGGCGGGCTCACGCTCATCGTGACCGGCACGATGGGCCTCGTGGGCTGAGCCGCTTCACTCCCGCTCGCCCCATAGCGCGGTCGCCACACCCGAGCCGAAGCCACACGCTGCAAGAAGCTGAGGCACCGGCCCACCCCTCGGGCTCGCCGAGCCGAGGCACGTCGGGGACGAGCCGTGCCCGGTGCTCCACGTGTACGATGAGGCGATGTCCACCCCGGAGACGCTCGACGAGCTCGGGTTGCTCGCGGGCCCCGGCCCGCATGCCGCCGCCCTGATGCCGACCACCGACACGGCCTCCGGTGTCTCGAGGCGGTCCCTGCACGGCGGTCGGCGAAGCGCATGACCGCGGACCACCCCGACCACCAAGGCCCACCGCGCGGGCGGGGCGGCGGGATCGGCAAGCGCTTGGGCGGCCGGCGGACTTCACCGTCCATGTGGGCCATCCTCGCGCTGGCGATCGCGGGGATCGTCATCTACCTGCTCGTGGATCATTGGCCGCACGTGCTCGCCGCTCTCCCGTACGTCGGGATCGTGGTCGTCATCTCGATGCACCTCTTCGGGCACGGTGGCCACGGTGGCCACGGCGGGCACGGTGGCCCCGGCGGGCACGACAGGACGCACGGCAAAGGATCGGACCCGACGTGAGCACGCACCGGCCCCGCTACCAGTTCATCGCCGAGACGCTGGCTCGCCACAGCCTCGGCTTCCTGGCCGGGGTGACCGGGACCGACCGGTTCATCCCCTTCCACCGGGGAGCGTTCGGTCACGGCCCGCGTGAGGAGCCCTACGGCACGCCCGAGCACGTGCGGCTCGCGCTCGAAGAGCTCGGCCCTACCTTCATCAAGCTGGGCCAGCTGCTCTCCACGCGGCCCGACCTGATGCCGCCCGCCTACGCCGACGAGCTCGCGAAGCTGCAGGACGACGCTCCGCCGGTTCCCGTGGAAGAGATCCGCGATGCGATCCGGCAGGAGCTCGGTGCTGAGCCTGAGGAGCTCTTCTCGCGCTTCGACGCCGAGCCCCTGGCTGCCGCGTCGATCGGGCAGGCCCACACGGCGCGGACGCACGACGGCACCGAGGTGGTGGTGAAGGTCCGCCGCCCGGGTGTGGTCGCCCGCGTCGAGGAGGACCTGGACATCCTGCACAACCTGGCGGCGACGGCGAGCCGCCGCTGGGAGGCGGCTCGTGCCTACGACCTCCCTGGCGTCGCCCAGGAGTTCGCCACGAGTCTCCGGCGCGAGCTGGACTACCTCCAGGAGGGCCGCAGCGCCGAGCGGTTCGCCGAGAACTTCGCTGGCACCGACGTCCACATCCCGAAGGTGTTCTGGGACACCACAACCTCGAGGGTGCTCACGCTCGAGCGCGTGGTCGGGACCAAGATCGACGACCTGCCCGCGCTGGATGCCGCAGGCATCGACCGGGAGCGCCTGGCCCGGCGAGGCGCCGACACGGTGCTGAAGATGATCTTCATCGATCGGTTCTTCCACGCCGACCCGCACCCCGGCAACATGTTCGTCGAGGCTGGAGGCGCGCTGGCGCTCATCGACTTCGGCATGGTCGGGGAGGTCGACGAACAGCTGCACGAACGCCTCACCGACTTCCTGATCGCGTTCACCCGCGGCGACCCGGACGGGCTGGCGCTATCGCTGATGGCGCTGTCGGTGGGCCGGGACAAGGTGGACGAAGAGGCCCTGCGCGGCGCCCTCGTCCCGTTCGTCGCCCTGTACCACGGCCGGCCGCTCGGCGAGATCAAGATGGGCGATCTGATCACGCAGCTGTTCACGCTGCTGCGCGAGAGCCACCTGCGGCTCCCGGCCGAGATGGCGGCGCTGTTCCGGGTGCTCGTCATGGCGGAGGGGATGGGCGTGCGGCTCGATCCGGCCTTCAACCTGCAGGAGGTGCTCACCCCCTACACGGAGCGCCTCATGCGGGAGCAGCTGAGCCTTCCCGCCGTCGCACGGCGACTCGCCGACGCTTCCCTCGACACCGGTCGGCTGCTGCTCGAGATGCCGGGAGGGCTGCGCCGGCTGCTGAAGGGGCTCGACTCCAGCGGCGTGGAGGTGCACCTGCGAGCGGCTGAGCTCGAGCCGCTGATGGGACGCGCGGAGCGGATCGGGAACCGCCTGGTCGCAGGGATGGTGACGGCCGCGCTCATCGGCGGCATCGGGGAGCTGGTCACCCGCGAGCGGAGGTGGCGGTCCTGGGAGGGTGCGCTGCTCGGGGCCGGCGTGAGCGCCGTGAGCGCGCTCGGCGGGTACCTGCTCGTGACCGCGCGGCGGCGCCGTGGCTGACGCGGCAGCGCTCGAGGCCGGACGGGTGAGGCGGGCGCCCACCAAGCTGGGCATCGTCGGTGCCGGCTCGGTCGGCACCTCCGTCGCGTACGCCGCGCTGATCCGGAACAGCGCCGACCACGTCGCGCTCTTCGATCGCCAATCCGCGAAGGTCGAGGCGGAGGTGCTCGACCTCGCCCACGGCACCCAGTTCACCGGTGCGCCACAGGTGTCCGGCGGGGCAGAGATCGACCACCTCGCCGAGTCGGACGTCGTGGTCATCACCGCAGGGGCGAAGCAGCAACCGGGACAGTCACGGCTGGAGCTGGCGGAGGCCAACGCCAGGATGATGCGCGGTCTCATGCCGTCGCTCGTCGCATGCGCACCGGACGCGATCTTCCTCGTGGTCACCAACCCGGCGGATGTGCTCACCGTCGTGGCGCAGCGATGCGCCGCCCTTCCGCCGAACCGGGTGTTCTCCACGGGAACTGTGCTCGACTCGTCACGCCTGCGGTGGATGCTCGCCCGTGAGGCAGGCGTCGCCGTCGCGAGCGTCCACGCCATGATCATCGGAGAGCACGGCGACTCGCAGTTCCCGCTGTGGTCCAGCGCCAGGATCGGACCGGTCCCGGCGCGGGAATGGGCGCCTCCGGGGCGTGGGCGCTTCCGTCCGGCTGAACTGGACGGCATCGCCGCCGCCGTCAGGGGCGCTGCGGCACGGGTGATCGCGGGAAAGGGCGCGACCAACTACGCCATCGGCCTCGCCGCAGCGAGAGTGGTCGAGGCCGTGCTGAAGGACGAGCGCGCCGTGCTGCCGGTGAGCTCCATCCTGAGCGACTATCGCGGGCTCAGCGGCATCGCGCTCTCGGTTCCGACCGTGGTGGGAGCAGAGGGGGTCGTGCGAGTGGTCGACACGCCGATGGACGACCAGGAGATCGCACTGCTGCACCGCTCCGCCGAGGCACTCCGGAACACCGTGCGGTCCATGAAGTCCGCATGACGGCCAGCGGCGCGGATGCTTCTGCGCTCAGCACCGAGGGGACCCGGCCCGGGCCGGCAGTGGCCAGCCGATGGAGCGTCCTCGGAGGCCTCACGCTGGTGACGTTCCTGCTGCTCGCCGACGACACCGCCGTGTCCGTCGCTGTCCCCGCGATCCAGGCCGATCTCGGGGCCGACTTCGGCTCGATCTCCTGGGTCGTGAAGACGTACACCCTCGCCGTCGCCGCGTTCGCCCTGCTGGCGGGCCGCCTCGCGGACCGGAACGGCGCCCGCTCGATCTTCCTGCTCGGGCTCGCCGTCTTCGTCCTCGGTTCGCTGCTCGGCGGCTTCGCGCCGAACGCGGACGTCCTCATCGCTGCGCGAGGTGTGCAGGGACTCGGCGCCGCGCTCGTCGCGCCGGCCGCGCTGGCGCTCATCGCATCGACGTTCTCCGGCCGAGAACGAGGTGTCGCGATCGGGATCTGGTCGGGTGTCTCCGCGAGCGCGCTCGGTGTCGGGCCGCTGTTCGGGGCGATCATCACCGACTGGGCGGGGTGGCCGTGGATCTTCCTGCTCAACGTACCCCTCGGCGCGGGGGCGTGGCTCCTCACCCGCTTCCTGCTGCCACGGTCCACCCCCGACGGGACCGGAGGCGGTGTGGACCTCCCGGGCGTCGTGCTGTCCGCGCTCGCGCTCGTCGCGCTGGTGATGTCGCTCGGCCTCTTGGAAGACGGCGGATGGGCCTCCCCCGGCTTCCTCGCCCTGCTGCTCGCGAGCGTGGCCTCCGCCATCCTGTTCATCGCGAGGGAACGTCGCGCGCGGCAGCCGCTGGTCGACCTGAGGCTGTTCCGGAGCCGATCGCTCACGGGGGCGAACCTGGTCGCCCTGCTCTCGACGGCGGTCATGTGCAGTCTGTTCTTCTTCCTCGCGCTCTACCTGCAGACCGTCGCCGGCCTCTCGGCGCTCGCCGCCGGCGGTGCCCTGCTGCCCCTCACCCTCAGCATCATCGTCGTGGCGCCGGTGGCGGGTCGCCTGGCCGACCGGTTCGGCAACCGCCTGCTCATCGTCGTCGGCATGCTTGCGCTTGCTGTGGCGCTGCTGGGGCTCGGCACGCTCGGCCTCCGGTCTGGCGGCGTCGCGCTCACGGCGTGGCTCGCACTTGCGGGCATCGGCATCGGCATCGCCCGCACACCGACGACGAGCGCGGCCCTGGGCGGGGCTGACAGCCCCGCATACGGCATGGCGGCGGGCATCCTGAACACGGCACAGGCGACGGGGCTCGCGCTGGGGATCGCAGTGATGAGCGTGATCCTCAGTTCGTTCGGCCCCGCCGCCGCGTTCGACCGCCGGCTGGACGCGGCACATCATGCGGCGTTCGTCGACGGGCTCACCACTGCGCTCACGGTCAACGCCGGCATCGCCGGGGCGGCGGCCCTCCTTGCCGCCGTCCTGGTGGGACCGCGAGCTCAGCGCGAGGGAGGTCGGTGACCGACTTCGGCTCCCTGCGGGTACCGGCTCTTCGCAGCGGCGTGTGGGCTGAGGGCGACGCGCCGGCAGCGGCGGCGGCCACGTCCAGCGCTGCTGCCGCGCTGCTGCTGGTCCGGGTCATCGAGAGCACCGTCGTCGCGTTCACTCCGGTCCAGCGCACCGATCGGCGGTTCCGTCGCGGCGGCGAGCTGGATCGCCGCGCCCTGTGAACGCGGGAGCTCGGCGCGGCCGATGAGACTAGCGCTCCGGCCTCCGGACGAGGCCGACGATCCGGCTCAAGACCGGGAGGTCGTCCCACCGGACGGCGGCACGGGGCCGGACGGCGCGACGGGCGCGCTCCAACGCCAGCACCACTCGCACCGCGAGGGTGCCGGCTGCGGCGAGGAGGAGCGCGCTGCCCGCGAAGGCGAGCCCGGCCATCGGGCTGGGCGGGGCGGACGCCGCGGTGGCGAGTCCACCCGCGGCGATGGTCGAGAGGGCGATCAGCACGATGAGCGACCGGTGCGCCCGTCGGTGCCCGGAGCCGCGGTTCGCTGACATGTCGGCGCGACTCACACGTGCACTTCGGCCGGGGTGATCGCCATCAGCACGGTGAGCACCACCAGCACGACGAGCAGCACGAGCGCCGTGATCATCGCGATCGGCCGCTTGCGCCACCATCGCTCGGGGTTCCGGTCGACGAACGGCAGGATCGCGAGGAGCAGGAAGAAGACCAACTCACCCCAGACGATCGCAGCCAGCCCGAACCAGTTCTCGAGCGTGAACGGCCACCAGAACATCCACGGCGGCTTCGTGATCTCGATCCCGGGAACCGGGGTCGACCCGAGCGGGGCGGGGAAGATCACCGCAAGGATGCCGAGGATCCCGGTCAGCGCTATTCCGAAGGCGACCAACCGGCGCAGATGGCTGGTGAACGGCTGGGTCGGCTCCGCTTCGGCGGCCTGCTCCGGCAGCGTGCCGGCGGG
>JBAZPY010000006.1:0-13216 GCA_041645515.1 Agrococcus sp. | reverse complement strand
TGGTTGACGGGCACGGTGTCGAGCTTGCCGTTGGTGCCGGCCCAGATCGAGACGACCTGCTCCTCCACCGGGTACGGCGAGTACTGCGGCTGCTTCAGCAGCTCGGTGAGGCGAGCGCCCCGGTCGAGCTGGCGGCGCGACGTGGCGTCGAGGTCGGAGGCGAACATCGCGAAGGCCTCGAGCGAGCGGTACTGGGCGAGCTCGAGCTTGAGCGTGCCGGAGACCTTCTTGATCGACTTGACCTGCGCGTCGCCACCGACTCGCGAGACCGAGATGCCGACGTCGACCGCGGGACGCTGGTTGGCGTTGAACAGATCGGACTGCAGGAAGATCTGGCCGTCGGTGATCGAGATGACGTTCGTCGGGATGTACGCCGAGACGTCGTTGGCCTTCGTCTCGATGACGGGCAGACCCGTCATCGAACCGGCGCCCAGCTCGTCCGAGAGCTTCGCGCAGCGCTCGAGCAGACGGGAGTGCAGGTAGAAGACGTCGCCCGGGTATGCCTCACGGCCCGGCGGGCGGCGCAGCAGCAGCGAGACGGCGCGGTAGGCCTCTGCCTGCTTCGACAGGTCGTCGAAGATGATGAGGACGTGCTTGCCCTCGTACATCCAGTGCTGGCCGATGGCCGAGCCCGCGTACGGCGCGAGGTACTTGAAGCCTGCCGGGTCGGATGCGGGCGAGGCGACGATGGTCGTGTACGCCATGGCGCCGGCGTCCTCGAGCGCGCCCTTCACGGCCGCGATGGTCGAGCCCTTCTGGCCGATCGCGACGTAGATGCAGCGGACCTGCTTGTTGACGTCGCCCGACTCCCAGTTGGACTTCTGGTTGATGATCGTGTCGATCAGCAGCGCCGTCTTGCCGGTCTGGCGGTCGCCGATGATCAGCTGGCGCTGGCCGCGGCCGACGGGGATCATAGCGTCGATGGCCTTGATGCCGGTCTGGAGCGGCTCGTGCACCGACTTGCGCTGCATGACGCCGGGCGCCTGCAGCTCGAGGGCGCGGCGGCCGCTCGAGGCGACCTCGCCGAGGCCGTCGATCGGGTTGCCGAGCGGGTCGACGACGCGGCCGAGGTAGCCCTCGCCGATCGGCACCGAGAGGACCTCGCCCGTGCGGGTGACCTCCATGCCGGCGACGATGCCGCCGAACTCACCGAGCACGACGACGCCGATCTCGGTCTCGTCGAGGTTCTGGGCGAGGCCGAGGGTGCCGTCCGCGAAGCGCACGAGCTCGTTGGCCATGACGCCGGGCAGGCCCTCGACGTGGGCGATGCCGTCTGCGGCGTCGATGACCGTGCCGACCTCGGCGGTCGTCGACGTCGACGCCTCGTAGGACGAGACGAAGTCCGCGAGTGCGCCCTTGATCTCGTCGGGGCTGATGGTGAGCTCTGACATGTGTCTTCCTCTTCGCTTTCTTCGACCTAGCCGAGCTTCAGGCGCAGGTCGGTGAACTTTGAACGGACGGTGCCGTCGATGACGTCGTCGCCGATCGAGACCCGGAGGCCGCCGATGACGGCCGGGTCGACGACCTGCTGCAGCTGCAGCGTGCGGCCGTACTGCCGCTCGAGGCCGGCGCGGAGCCGGTCGAGCTGCGGGGCGGGGATCTCGCGGGCCGAGGTGACGGTCGCGATGGAGCGGCCGGCGGCGGCGGCGACCTCGGTCGCGGCGCCTCGCAGCAGCTGCCCGATGCGGCGGCCGCGCGGGACGCGCACGAGGTGCTCGAGGATCGTCAGCGTCGCCTCGCTCGCCCTGCCGCCCAGCAGCCGCTGCACGAGCGCCGCCTTGTCGTCGGGCTTGCCGAGCACGCCGCCGAGCGCGAGCTCGAGCTGCGGGTCGGATGAGACGATGCGGGAGAACGATGCGAGCTCGCCGGCGATGTCGGCGCCGCCCGATGCCTGCACGGCGATGCGGATGCCCGCGTCGTCGATGGCGGCGAGGATGTCGGCGGCGTCGGACCAGCGCTGGCGTGCGAGGTGCGCGACGATCGCCCGCGCCGGCGCACCGACGCCACCCAGCACGCGCTCGGCCAGGGCCGCGCGCGCGTCGGGAGGCGACACCGGGTCGGCGAGCGACGAGAGCACCTGCGGGTTGCGCTCGATGGCACGCGACGCCTGGAACAGGTCGCGCGCGTCGTCGAGCCCAGCCTGCGGCTGACGCACGAGCGCCTCGTCGATGCCGGCTCGTGCCTGGCTGGTCGCGCTGCCCACTAGCGGGTCGCCGTGTCGTGCTCGAGGTCGGCCAGGAAGCGGTCGACTACGCGTGCGGAGCGCGCGTCGTCCATCGACTCGCCGACGACCTTCTCGGAGAGCCCGAGGGCGAGCGTGCCGACCTCGGTCTTCAGCGAGCTGAACGCAGCCTGGCGCTCGGCCTCGATGCGCTGGTGCGCCTGGACGGTGATGCGCTCGGCCTCGTCGATGGCGCGAGCCTTGAGGTCAGCCTCGATCTTGGCGGCGTCGGCGCGAGCCTGGTCCTTGATGCGACCGGCCTCGGCGCGAGCCTCGGCGAGCTGGGTGTTGTACGACTCCAGCGCTGCGGCGGCCTCGGCCTGAGCCTCCTCGGCCTTCTTGATGCCGCCCTCGATGGCAGCGGCGCGCTCGTCGAGCAGCGCCTGCATGCGCGGGAGGACGACCTTCCAGAAGACAACCAGGAGGACGACGAAGATGACCGCCGACCAGATGATGTCGTACGGGGCTGGCAGCAGCGGGTTCGGCGTTGCTTCCCCCGCATCTTCCACGAGGAAGAGAGGAGTGGTGAGCATCAGTGGCTCACGCCGTCATGAAGAAGTACGTGGCGATGCCGATGAACGCCAGCGCCTCGGTGAAGGCGATACCGATGTACATCAGCACCGTGAGGCGGCCCTGCAGCTCGGGCTGGCGGGCGACCGACTCGATCGTCTTGCCGACGACGATGCCGACGCCGATGGCCGGGCCGATGGCCGCGAGGCCGTAGCCGACGGTGCCGATGTTGCCGCTGATCTCGGCGAGGATGGTCGTGGCGTTGTCCACGGTGCTTCCTTTCTAGGGGTTCCGATTGCCCGGAACGGTCAGTGCTCTTCAGCCAGCGCGAGCTGGATGTAGACGGTGGTCAGGAGGGCGAAGACGTAGGCCTGCAGCACGGCGACGAGGATCTCGAAGAGCGTGAAGGCGAACCCGAAGGCGAGCGTTCCCACGCCGAAGAGCGTGTAGACGCCGCCGGCCGAGAAGAAGAAGAACTGCGTGGCGGCGAAGAACAGCACGAGCAGCAGGTGCCCGACGACCATGTTCATCATGAGTCGGAGCGTCAGCGTGATCGGGCGCAGCACGAACGTCGAGACGAACTCGATGGGCGTCACGATGATGTAGAGCGGCCACGGCACGCCGGGCGGGAACAGCGCGTTCTTGAAGAAGGCGCCCGGGTGCTTCTTGACGCCCGCGTAGATGAAGGCGCCGTACGCGACGAGCGCGAGCAGCAGCGGCACGCCGATGACGCCGGTGCCGGCGATGTTGAGGAACGGCACGATGCCCGTGATGTTCATCGACAGCACCATGAAGAAGATGGTGGTGATGAGCGGCAGGAAGCGCTTGCCGTCCTTCTCGCCCAGCAGGTCGTAGGCGATGCCGTCGCGGACGAAGCCGAGGCCGAGCTCGACGATGCTCTGCCCGCGCGTCGGGATCAGGCGCATCCGCCGCGTGCCGAGCACGAAGATCAGGATGATGACGAGCGCCGACAGCATGCGGATGAGCATGATGCGGTTGATGCCGAAGATCGGCTCGTCGCTCCCGAACCACTCGATCGTCGGGTCCGCGAACAGCATGATGTCGGGGAAGAAGTCCGCGATCGACGGCGGGTGGAACGGCTCGGGCTCGGTTCCAGCGGCAGCCAGCGGCGTCAGCAAGGCGTTCAGCGTCTCTTCCTCAACCTCAGGGCGCCTGGCGCCGGTTCGACGTCGTCGATCCCCCTCGCGCGGACACGCTCGAAGCTGAGCGAGGCAGTGGGGGGAACGGCTACGACACTATCAGAGAGGTCCGGTGCGACCGACACTCCCGGGGCCTCCATCAGGCGCGCGCACCGGACGCCGGGCGGCCCTGCGTCTCGTCGTCGGCGTCGCTGTCGATCGTCGGCTGGCGGCTCGTGGCGATGACGACGCAGTCGATCACGAGCGACCCGATCACGGCTGCCACGAGCGACCCGAACGCGACGCCGCGGTGCAGCCAGTCCTGGTCGCCCAGCACGAACACGAGCACGATGAAGAGCACGAACTTCAGCAGCCAGCCGCCGAGCACGATGCCGAAGAACGCGCCGGAGATCATGGCGCCCTTCGACGCCTTGAAGGCGAGCAGGATGCTCACCGCCGTCAGCATGCAGAACAGGATCGCGAGGGCCGTGCCGACGAGCGCGGACGCGACGCCGGCTCCCTCAGCCAGGAACCATCCGACCACGCCGCCGATGACGGCGACAGCCGCTGCGAGGATGCCTCCCCAGAGCAGGATGCGCTGCATGATCGCGGTCGTGGTCACCGGCTGTCCCCCTGGGTCTGTGTGCGCTGCGCGTCAGTTCGCTGCGGCTCTATGTGCTGCGTGTCGATGGTCGGCTCGAGTCCCCTGCGCTGCGCCCGACGCTCACGCATCACGCGCAGCGACGTCTGCCACACGCGCCGGCTGACCGGCGCAGCGGTGAGCAGCGCGCACACGAGGAATCCAGCCACCATGATACCGATCGCCACCCACCAGGGCTGGATGAGGAAGATCAGGCAGCCGATCGACACCACCGCGGTCCAGGCGTAGAAGATCAGCACGGCGCCGAGGTGGGAGTGCCCCATGTCGAGCAGGCGGTGGTGGAGGTGCTTGCGGTCGGCCGCGAAGGGGCTCGAGCCGTTGACGAGCCGGCGCACGACGGCGAGCACGAAGTCGGTGAGCGGCAGCAGCAGGATCGCGAGCGGCAGCAGGATGGGGATGAACGCGGGCAGGATCTGGCTGCGGCCTCCCATGGTCGCGAGGTCGATCTGCCCGGTGACGGCGATCGCGCTCGCCGCCGTCATGAGGCCGAGCATGAGCGCTCCCCCGTCGCCCATGAACATCCGCGCGGGGTGCCAGTTCACCGGCAGGAAGCCGATGCAGACCCCGACGATGATGGATGTGATCAGGCTCGCGAGCGAGAAGTAGGCGTTCGGCTGGCCCAGGTTCGCGCTGATCATGAAGATGTAGCCGAAGAACGCCGTCGAGCCGATGATCGTCGTGCCCGCGACGAGCCCGTCGAGCCCGTCGATGAAGTTCACGGCGTTCATGACCAGCACGATGAGCAGCACCGTGAGGCTGATCGCCATCGTCGACGACGGCACCGTGAGGCCGCCGATCGGCAGCGTCACGATCTGCACGCCGAAGATCGCGACGCCCGCGGCAACGAGGATCTGCGCGCCGAGCTTCAGCATCCAGTCCAGGTCGTAGAGGTCGTCGAGCACGCCGATGCCGCAGATGGCGATCGCCCCGGCGAGCAGCGTCCAGATGCGCGTCGGCTCGGCGAAGACGCCGGCGAGGTCGGGGATGAGCGCGGCGACACCGAACGCCCCGAGGAGTCCGAGGCACATCGCGACGCCGCCGAGCCGCGGCGTCGGCCGCGAGTGCACGTCGCGGTCGCGCACCGGCGGGTGGATGCCGTACCGGAGCGCGAGGCGCAGCACGATGCGGCTGGCGAGGAAGGTGATGAGGGCGGCCACCGCCGTGATGACCAGGAAGATCATGGCGTCATCCGTCGACGAGCAGATCGCCGAGCGCCTCGGCGATCGCCGCACGGGGCAGCACACCCTGGCGGACGATGCGGGCCACGCCCGGCGTGGAGCAGTCGAGGATCGTGGAGCCGTTCTGCTCCCCCGGCACCGCATCTCCCCCGACCGGCCCGGCATCGAGCACGACGGCCACCCGGTCGCCGAGCATCTCGGCGGCCGCGGCGGCCTCGGTGGGCGCGGGCATGCCGTGCAGGTTCGCGCTCGAGACGGCGAGCGGCCCGGTCTCGCGCAGGAGGCCGATGGCGATGGGGTGGTCCGGCACGCGGATCGCGACGGTGCCCCCGGTGTCGCCGAGGTCCCAGGTGAGCGAGGGCTGGGCGCGCAGGATGACGGTGAGCGGCCCCGGCCAGTGCGCGTCGAGCAGCGGCTGGAGCGCCGCCGGCACCGACTCGGCGAGGGCTCCGGCCATGGCGCGGTCGGCGACGAGCACGGGGGGTGGGAAGCCGCGGTCTCGGCCCTTCGCGGCGAGCAGGCCGGCGACGGCGGCGTGCGAGAACGCGTCGGCGGCGATGCCGTAGACGGTGTCGGTCGGCATCACGATGCACTGTCCGGCGGCGATGGCCGTGCGAGCGGCGCGGACGCCGTCGAGCAGGGACATCGGGTCGGCGCAGTCGTAGATGGCGGGCACCTGCCCATGGTAGTCGCGGGCCCTCCCGCCGGCCGAGCCGCTCGGCGCCCGCAGGTCCGCTGGCCCCCACCCGCTGGTCGAGCCGCTCCGCGCCCGCAGGGCGCTGAGCGAGTCGAGACCGACCCCACCCGACGACTCGGTTCCGACTCGCGCGGCCGCCTCCGGCGGCAGCGCGGCGCAATCAAACGGGGAAGGCCGGCGGCAGCGCGGCTCAATAGCGGGGAAGGCCGGAGCGGCGGAGGCGTCGCGCCGCTATCTCGTCGCCGACGTGACGCGGTCGCGGCCCGTCAGGTCGCGGTGCGTGCGCGCCTCGGCGAAGCCGGCGTCCTCGAGCATCACCCGGATGGCCTCCGACTGGTGCTCGGCGTGCTCGAACGCGACGATGCCGCCGGGAGCGACGAGATCCGCCGCCAGCGGGGCGAGGTCGCGCACGAAGTCGAGCCCATCCGCACCGGAGTACAGCGCGCTCTCGGGGTCGAAGCCCCGCACCTCATGATCGGCGGGGACCGCGGCGTGCGGCACGTACGGCGGGTTCGACACCAGCGCGGAGAGGGAGCCGGGCAGCACCCCGACGGCCGAGAGCGCGCCCGCGTCGCGCGCATCCGCGTGCAGCAGCACGATCTCGGGCGCGAGCTCGGCGACGTTGCGGCGCGCCCAGAAGAAGGCCGCCGGGTTCTGCTCGACCGCGACGACCCGCGCCCCCGCCTCGCGGGCGAGCGCGATGGCCACGGCCCCCGAGCCGGTGCCGACGTCGAGCACGGTCGGCCCGGCCATGCCGCGCAGGTGGTCGAGCGCGACCTCGACGAGCAGCTCCGTCTCGGGCCGGGGCGTGAAGACGCCCGGTCCGACGTGCAGCTCGACGTGCCGGAACGGCGCGAGACCGGTGATGTGCTGGAGCGGTTCACGCGCCTCGCGTCGGGCGACGGCCGCCCGGAAGCGGTCGAGCGCATCCGGCTGGAACGGCCGACGCATCGCCATGTCGACGCGGATCCCGCCCGCGGTCCCGCCGGTCGCCCAAGCCGCGAGCAGCTCGGCGTCGGGGCCGTCGACGCCGGCGAGCGCGAGCCGAGCCCTGGCCTCGCGCACCTCGTCGTCCACCGACCGGTCGCTCACGGTCCCAAGGTATAGCGCGCCGGCACCCCGGCGCCGCCGGGTGCACGAGACCTCCAGTCGCGCGCCTCTACACTGAAAGCAACCGTTCCATCGGGTGAAAGGACAACGCATGGCGCGCATCTTCGACGACATCACCGCCACCATCGGCGGCACTCCCCTCGTGCGCCTGCAGCGCACGAACGACACGCACGCGACCGTGCTGGTCAAGGTGGAGTCCTTCAACCCCGGAGCCTCGGTGAAGGACCGCATCGGCCGGGCCATCATCGACGCGGCCGAGGCCGAGGGTGCGCTGCAGCCCGGGGGCACGATCGTCGAGGGCACGAGCGGCAACACCGGCATCGCGCTCGCGATGGTCGGCGCGGCGCGCGGCTACAGGGTCATCCTGTCGATGCCGGAGACGATGTCGGTCGAGCGGCGCGCGATCCTCAAGGCCTACGGCGCCGAGCTCGTGCTCACGCCCGGCTCGGACGGCATGCGCGGTGCGGTCGAGCGCGCGCAGCAGATCGTCGACGAGACGCCCGGCGCGATCCTCGCGCGCCAGTTCGAGAACGAGGCGAACATCCGCGTGCACCGCGAGACCACGGCCGAGGAGATCTGGGCCGACACCGACGGCGAGGTCGACGTCTTCGTCGCCGGCGTCGGCACCGGCGGCACGATCACGGGGGCCGGCGGTCGACTGAAGGAGCTGAAGCCCGACCTCCACCTCGTGGTCGTCGAGCCCGCGGACTCGCCGCTGCTGTCGGAGGGCAAGGCCGGGCCGCACAAGATCCAGGGGCTCGGCGCGAACTTCGTGCCCGCCATCCTCGACACCGACGTCTACGACGAGGTCGTCGACGTGCAGCTCGACGACGCCGTGCGCGTCGGCCGCGAGCTCGCCGCGAAGGACGGCATCTTCGCCGGCATCTCCTCCGGCGCCATCGTCTGGGCCGCGCTCGAGATCGCCCGTCGGCCCGAGTCGGCCGGCAAGACGATCGTCGCGGTCGTCTGCGACACCGGCGAGCGCTACCTGTCGATGCCGATCTACGCCGACCTGGCCTGAGGTTCTCGGATGGGCCTGCTCAACGTCCGCGAGGACATCGAGAACGCGAAGCGGCATGATCCGGCCGCTCGCGGCGCGGTGACGATCGCCCTCACGTACTCGACCCTGCACGCGGTCTGGGCCCACCGCATCCAGCACCGCCTGTGGAATGCCGGCGCGCGCTCGCTCGCGCGCGCCGGCAGCCAGGTGGCGCGCTTCATGACCGGCGTCGAGATCCACCCGGGCGCGCGGCTCGGGCGACGCTTCTTCATCGACCACGGCATGGGCGTGGTGATCGGCGAGACCGCCGAGGTGGGCGACGACGTGATGCTGTACCACGGCGTGACGCTCGGCGGCACGGCGAACGCGGCCGTCAAGCGCCACCCTACGCTCGGGCACCGGGTGCTCGTCGGCGCCGGGGCGAAGATCCTCGGGCCGATCGCGCTCGGCGACGACGTGAAGGTGGGCGCGAACGCGGTCGTGCTGCACGACGCGCCCTCGGGGTCCACGCTCGTCGGGGTGCCGGCGAAGCCCGTCGCGCGGACGGCGCCCGCCGAGCTGCCCTCCATCGAGTACTCGATCTAGCTTCCGCTGCTGCCTGAGCCGGCCGCTCCCGCGCTCGAGCGGGGGGGCGCCACTCGGCGGGTCAGTCCGGGGCGGATGCGGCGGCCTCTGCCGATTCCGGCTCGGGCGTGGGGTGCTCGGTGAGCGCGAGCCCGGCGACCGCGACCAGGATGCCGGCGAGGAACAGCAGCATGAGCGGGTTCCACGGCTGAGTGCCGGTCATGAGCGCCCAGATGACCGTGAGCGCGCCGCCCACGCCCGTCCACACGGCGTAGCCGGTCGCGAGCGGGATGACCTGCACGGCCCGTTCCAGCCCGATGAAGCTGAGGATCGCCGCGACGGCGAACACGACGGTCGGCAGCGGGCGCGAGAAGCCCTCCGAGTCGCCCAACGCCGTCGCCCAGACAGCCTCGAGCACGGCGCTCGCGAGCAGCACGAGCCAGGCGGTGCGCGCGCTCATCAGCTCACCAGCTTCAGGCCGACGAGGCAGCCGACGAGCAGCACGAGCAGCAGCGAGCGGATGAGCGTCAGCCGCTCCTTGCCGCGCGCCGCCTGCAGCGCGACCGTCGCTACCGCGCCGACGCCGACCCACACTGCGTACGCGGTGCCGGTCGGGATCTCGAGCATCGCGTACGCGAGCCCGCCCATCGACGCGAGCATGGCGGCGACGAACAGCACGGTCGGCCGCCACTCGCGGAAGCCCTTCGAGGCCTGCATCGCGGCGGCCCAGACGGCCTCCAGCAGCCCGGAGGCGATGAGGATCACCCAAGCCATGACGAGTCCTTCCGGCCGTCTTGTCGCTGTGCGGGTACGGCTCCCTCGTCCGCGGACCCGCCGTCAGGTCCGGTGCCCAGTCTAGTCGGCGGCCTCGCCGTGCATCGAGGCGTGCGCCCGCCAGGAGGCGAGCGCGAGGCCGACGACGAGCACGACCGCCGAGAGGACGGCGAGGATCGCCCACTCCTCCGGCCCTGCGGCGCCCGCCGCGATGAGCGAGCCGACCGCGGCGGTTGCCGCGATCGAGCAGGCGAGCCAGGTGAGCGGCGTGGCGGCCCGGTGCGCCGTGCGGTATGTCGGCGCATCCGCCCGCAGGCGCCTGCCAGGGAGCCCGAGCGCGGGCGTCGGCGCGATGCGGCCGAGCCCGATCAGGTGGACGACGACCGCGACCGCGATGGCGCCGCCAGCGAGGAGCGCCGAACCGGCCCACATCACGACTGCGTCCATGCCGTCATCCTGGCACCGTCTCGGCCCCGGCCGCTCAGGCGGTGCGCAGCTCGCGGTGCGGCTC
The DNA here is from genome assembly GCA_041645515.1 of Agrococcus sp. Taxonomy (GTDB): domain Bacteria; phylum Actinomycetota; class Actinomycetes; order Actinomycetales; family Microbacteriaceae; genus Agrococcus. The sequence continues at coordinate 2,851 of JBAZPY010000006.1, read as the reverse complement.
GTCGTCGCCGGGCCACTCGAAGCCGGCGACGTACCGCTCGAGCGCGTCCTCGTCGAGCACGACCGACTCGGGGCCGGGCTCGCGCTCGCGCAGGCGCGCGGCAAGGGTCGCGAGCGGGGCGCGCACGACGACCAGCTCGTGGGCCGCGCCCATGGCGTCGCAGCGCATCCGCCAGATGTCGCGCACCGCGCGGGTCGAGAGCGAGGCATCGAGGACGACGCGCTCCCCTGCCGCGACGGCTGATGCCATCCGCTCGTGCAGGTCGGCGTCGATCGACGCCATGAGCTCCTCGGTGAAGGCGCCGTCGTGCACGCCGCGTGCCCACGCCTCGCGGTCGAACGAGAGCACGGTCGCGCCGTCGGTCTCGAGCTCGCGGGCGAGCGTCGACTTGCCCGCGCAGGCGGGTCCGCACAGCAGCGTGACCTGGGCCATGCGGGCGAGCCTACGCGGAGGGGCCGCCGCCCTCGTCCGGACGGCGGAGGCCCCCGGGCGTCAGTGCAGATCGACCCTGATCACGGAGCCGTCGCCCGTCGAGGTCGAGTTGACGGTGACGTACGCGGAGTGCCCGCGGATCGCCACGCCGTAGGGCGCTGACAGGTCGTCGACGACGACCTCGTGCTCCGATCCGCCGGGCGTCACCTCGCGGAGCGATCCGCTGGGCTCGCTGCCGATGTAGTCCTCGTCGTCGAGCTGGACGGCGTACAGCGTGTCTCCGCGCCAGGCGAGGCTCGTCACCATCGTGAGGCCCGTCGCGTACGCCGTCATCTCACCGTCGCGCGTCACCCGCCAGATCGTCGAGCCGCCCGTGGGGAACGGGAACCCGGTGAGCTGCGAGACGTAGTAGGCGCCGTCGGGGCCGATGGTCACGTCGGTCGGCACCGCCTGCGGGCTGATCTCAGGAGCGGTGGGGTCCGGCCCGGGCACGGGGTCGCCGTTGGGGAACACCGCGACCGTGCTGAGGCCCTGCCTGCCGACTCGCAGCAGCGTGTTGCCGCCCGCGTCGGCGATCGCATAGCGGTTGTCACCGCGCGCCACGAACCCGACCGCGTTGCTGTCGGGCGGCTTGTTGCCGTCGGGGTTTTTCGCGACCTCGAACGCGTTGACGTCGGCCACCAGGCGCAGGTCGGCTCCGGTCAGCGGCGCCCAGTGCAGCCGGCCGGTGCGGAGCGTCCCGAACGTGGCGTACTCGTCGCCCAGGCTGTCGCGCGCCGCCGCGGCGGCGGCCATGCCACCGACGAGCACCGTGATCCGGTTGCCCCGCACATCCACGTCGGATGCGCCGACCACCTCGCCGAGGAAGTCCAGCGCGGGCAGGTCGGTGACGACGCGCCGCTGCTCGCCGCGCCGCACCTCGGTCACGGACCCGGTGAGACCGCAGACCCGGAGCTCCGGCGGTACGTCGGGGATGGCTTCGCAGCTGTCGGCGGTGCCGGCCTCTGCGATGTAGAGACGATCGCCGCGTTCGACCGAGAGCTGTCGCGGGTTGTTGAGCCCTGTCGCCACGGTGACGACGTCGTCGTCGTGGCCGCCCCCGCCGCGGTCGCCGCCGGCGTAGGCGGGAGGACCGATGGCGATCAGGGCGAGGCCCATGGCCGCGGCGGCCACCGCCGCCGACGTCCTGGACCGGAGATTGCGAGACATCTGGCGCTCCTCGATTCGAGAGTTGCGACGGCGGGATGCCGCCGCGCACCAGGGTCCGCCTGGTCCAGCATCCCTACAACCCCTCGGATTGATGCCCTGGACGCAAGCGAGCGGCGTGGCGCCGCCCAGCCGGCAGAGCGGCGGCCGCCGGTCAGGCGTCGGTCGCGAGAGCCGCGAGCTGCGCCTCCTCGTCGGCCTGGATGCACGAGTCGATCACCGGCTGCAGCGCGCCGTTCATCACCGAGTCGAGGTTGTACGCCTTGTAGCCGGTGCGGTGATCGGCGATGCGGTTCTCGGGGAAGTTGTAGGTGCGGATGCGCTCCGAGCGGTCCATGCCGCGGATCTGGCTGCGGCGCGCGTCCGACGCCGCCGCATCCCGCTCCTCCTGCTGCTTCGCGAGCAGCCGGGCGCGCAGCACGCGCATGCCCGCCTCGCGGTTCTGCAGCTGGCTCTTCTCGTTCTGCATCGAGACCGTGATGCCGGTCGGGATGTGCGTGATGCGCACCGCCGAGTCGGTCGTGTTGACGCTCTGGCCGCCCGGGCCGGACGAGCGGTACACGTCGATCTTGAGGTCGTTCTGGTCGATCGCGACCTCCTCGGGCTCGTCGACCTCTGGGAAGACGAGCACGCCGGTCGTCGACGTGTGGATGCGTCCCTGCGTCTCGGTGGCGGGCACGCGCTGCACGCGGTGCACGCCGCCCTCGTACTTGAGCGACGCCCACACGCCCTCGGAGGGGTCGTTCGACGAGCCCTTGAAGGCGATCTGCACGTCCTTGAAGCCGCCCATGTCGCTGGGCGTCGACTCGAGCATCTCGATCCTCCAGCCGCGGCTCGAGGCGTAGTGCGAGTACATGCGCACGAGGTCGGCGGCGAACAGCGCGGACTCCTCGCCGCCCTCGCCGCCCTTGACCTCCATGATCACGTCGCGGCCGTCATCCGGGTCGCGCGGGATGAGCAGCCTGCGCAGCCGCTCCTCGGCCTCGTGCTCCACCGCCTCGAGCGTGGGCACCTCCTCGGCGAACGCGTCGTCCTCACGGGCGAGCTCGCGCGCGGCGGCGAGGTCCTCGACCGCCGCGCGCCAGCGCTCGTGCGCAGCCTTGATCTGGCTGAGCTCGGCGTAGCGCCGGTTCACCCGGCGCGCACGACCGGCGTCGGCGTGCAGCGCCGGGTCGGCGAGCTGCAGCTCGAGGTCGGCATGCTCCGCCAGCAG
>JBAZPY010000005.1:0-14078 GCA_041645515.1 Agrococcus sp. | reverse complement strand
GACCTCTTCTCCTTCGACGAGGAGGCCGTGGTGTCGCCCAGCGACATCATCAGCCACACCGCCGCCTACTTCCGGCTCACCGTCGAGGATCTGCACGGCTCGTCGCGATCGCAGACGATCGCGCTGGCGCGGCAGATCGCGATGTACCTGTGCCGCGAGATGACGAGCATGTCGCTGCCGAAGATCGGCCAGCTGTTCGGCAACCGCGACCACACCACGGTCATGTACGCGAACAAGAAGATCGAGAAGCTCATGCAGGAGCGCCGGTCGGTGTACACGCAGGTGACCGAGCTGACGTCGAGGATCCGGTCGGTCTCCAGGTAGGGCCGTTCGCGGCCACCCTCTCCCGTTGATCGAGTAACTGCCGTGCGCCAGCACGGCCGCCCCCCCGTTGATCGAGTAGCTGCCGGGCGCAGCCCGGCCGCGTATCGAGATCGTGCTGCTGTCGCGGAGGTCTCGATACGCGGCCGCTTCGCGGCTGCTACTCGACCTTGCTGCCTCCGCACTCAACGCGACTCCGTCGCATTGAGTGCTCCGGCAGCAACCCTCAACGTGCAGTTCATGTGATTCGGATGTGGACGGCGTCGGCGAGCCTGTGGAGAACGGGGACGCCACCTGTGGACGGCGGCCCATGATGCCCCCGGAGAGTCCACCGATCTGTGGATGCGCGTCAACAGCGGCTCAACATCTTCCACTGTTGTAGTTCCCAAGCGGACGCAGGCAACAAGGTGAGCCATCCACAGAACCCACAGGGGTTATGAATGACAGGTTTCGATGAAGATTCTCCGGCGAGTCACCAACCATGAGCGTCGGCCGGCCCCGGAGCCGCGGTCGGAGGAAGACAACCCTGTGCCAGAATCGACAGCGCCGTGCACGCCCTGCCGTGCGGCCTCTGCCCAGCAGGGCCACGTGCCACCGAAGGAGGATGCCGAGTGAAGTTCGTCATCAATCGTGATGTCTTCAGCGACGCCGTGTCGTTCGCCGTCAAGCTGCTCCCGCAGCGGCCGACGATGCCCATCCTCAGCGGTGTCCGCATCGAGGCCACCGCGGATGGCGTGGTGTTCTCGTCCTTCGACTTCGAGTCGTCCGCACGCACGTCGGTGCAGGCCGCGGTCGACACCGAGGGCGTCGTGCTCGTCTCCGGCAAGATGATGAGCGACATCGCGGCGAAGCTGCCGCAGCGCGAGGTGCGCATCGAGGACGACGGCCAGAAGGTGTCGATCCGCTGCGGCAACTCGAACTTCTCGCTCGCCAAGATGCCGCTCGAGGAGTACCCGACGGTCCCGACCGTCGAGGGACGCACCGGCGTCGTCGAGGGCAAGGCCTTCGCGGAGGCGATCTCGCAGGTCGCCATCTCGGCATCGCGCGAGGACGTCACGCCGGTGATCACCGGCGTGCAGCTCGAGGCAGCCGACAACGTGCTCACGCTCATCGCCACCGACCGCTACCGCGTGTCGGTCCGCAGCATCCCGTGGGATGCCGGCGCGCAGACCGATGCGCTCACGTCCCTGGTGCCGGCGCGCACCCTCACCGAGGTGGGCCGCACGTTCGGCGGCGCGGAGCGCATCGAGATCACGATGAGCGAGGCGGGGGAGCGCCAGCAGATCGCCTTCTCGACCGCCGACCGCACAGTCACGAGCCTGCTCATCAAGGGCAACTACCCGCCCGTGCGTCGGCTCTTCCCGGAGCAGGTCGAGCACCACGCCGTGGTCAACACCGCGGAGCTCGTCGACGCGACCCGCCGCGTGCAGCTCGTGCTCGACGCCGAGGCGGCCATCCGCTACACGTTCAGCGACGGCCAGGCGCAGCTCGAGGCGATCGGATCCGAGCAGGCCCAGGCCTCCGAGATCATCGACACCGTGCTGCAGGGCGACGAGATCGTGCTCTCGATCAAGCCCCAGCTGCTCATCGACGGCATCCAGGCGACGCACTCCGAGTTCGTGCGCATCGCGTTCACGCACTCCGAGAACACGAACAAGCCCGGCCCGATGCTGATCCGCGGGCAGACCTCGCGCGACGACGCCGAGGCGACCGACTTCAAGTACCTGCTGCAGCCCAACCTGCTGCTGCGCTAGCCGCGAGCTCGAGGGAGCACCATGACGCACATCGGCCTGATCGGACTCGGCAAGATGGGCGGCAACATGCGCACCCGACTGCGCGCCGCCGGCATCGAGGTGACCGGCTACGACCGCAACCCCGAGGTCACCGACGTCGCGAGCGTCGACGAGCTGATCGCCGCCCTGCCCGCGCCGCGGGTCGTCTGGGTGATGGTGCCGGCCGGAGAGATCACGGATGCCGTGGTCACCGAGCTGGGCGAGAAGCTGTCCGCCGGCGATCTGGTGATCGACGGCGGCAACTCGCGCTTCACCGAGGACGAGCGCCATGCCGCGCAGCTGGCCGAGCGGGGCATCCGCTTCGTCGACGTGGGCGTCTCCGGCGGCGTCTGGGGCCTCGAGAACGGCTACGGACTCATGGTCGGCGGCGACAAGGCCGACGTCGACGAGCTGCTGCCGGTGTTCGATGCGCTGCGCCCGGAGGGGCCGCGCGAGGAGGGCTACGTGCACGCCGGCCCCACGGGGGCCGGCCACTACGTGAAGATGGTGCACAACGGCATCGAGTACGGGCTGATGCAGGCCTACGCCGAGGGGTTCGAGCTGCTCGAGCGCAAGGAGCTCGTGCACGACGTCGCGGGCAGCTTCAAGGCGTGGCAGCGCGGCACGGTCGTGCGCTCCTGGCTGCTCGACCTCATGGTGCGCGCGCTCGACGAGGATGACGACCTGTCCGAGATCGAGGGGTACGTCGACGACTCGGGCGAGGGCCGCTGGACCGTCGAGGAGGCGATCGCGAACGCGGTGCCGATGCCGGCCATCTCGGCCTCGCTGTTCGCGCGGTTCGAGTCGCGGCAGGACGACAGTCCCGCGATGAAGGCCGTCGCCGCGCTCCGCAACCAGTTCGGCGGCCACTCGGTCAAGAAGGCCTAGGTGCGCGTCAGCCGACTCGCGCTGACCGACTTCCGCAACTACGCGACGGCGGACGTCGCGTTCGAGCCCGGCGCCAACCTGCTCGTCGGGCGCAACGGGCAGGGCAAGACGAACATGGTCGAATCGCTCGTGTGGATCGCGACCGGCTCGAGCCATCGCGTGCCCACCGACATCGCGCTCATCCGCGCTGGCGAGCAGCGCGCGATCATCCGCTGCTCGGTCACGAACGACGAGCGCGCCTTCCAGCTCGACGTCGAGCTCAACTCCAAGGGCGCCAACCGCGCCCAGGCGAACGGGCAGAACGTGCGCATCCGCGACCTGCCCCGCTACCTGCAGGCGGTGCTCTTCAGTCCCGAGGACCTGCAGCTCGTGCGCGCCGACCCCTCGGGCCGGCGCCGCTTCCTCGACGACCTCGCCATCATGCGCGCTCCGCGCCTCGCCGGTGTGCACAGCGACCTCGAGCGGGTGCTCAAGCAGCGCAACTCGCTGCTGAAGAGCGCCCGCGCGGCGCGGCTGCGCCCCGACGACCTCACCACGCTCGAGGTGTGGGACGGGCGGCTCATCGACCTCGGGCTCGAGGTGATGCGCACCCGGCGGGCGCTGGTCGCCGATCTCGCGCCGCACGTGGACGCCGCCTACCGGCTCGTCGCGGGCGACGAGCACGAGGCGAGGATCGCGCTCGTGACGAACGTCCCGGATGACGCCGACGCGTTCCGCGCGCTGCTCGCCGAGCGCCGGCGCGGTGAGCTCGATCGCGGCGTCAGCCTCGTCGGCCCCCACCGCGACGACGTCGAGCTGCACCTCAACGACCTGCTCGCCCGGCACTACGCGAGCCACGGGGAGTCGTGGTCGTTCGCGCTCGCGCTCAAGCTCGCCTCCGCCGAGCTGCTGCGCGACGGCTCGGGCGGCGACCCGGTGATGATCCTCGACGACGTGTTCGCCGAGCTCGACGCCGGCCGCCGGCAGCGACTCGCCGAGGCGGCGGCCGGCTTCGAGCAGGTGCTCATCACCGCGGCGGTCGAGGACGACGTGCCGGATGCGCTGCGCGACCACCGCATCCGGATCGTGGCCGGGACGGTCGTCGATCGTGCAGCGGTCGACGGCGCTGTGGCCGACGTCGTGAGGATCGATGGCACGGGGGTGGGCGATGCGTGAGCTGGCGGCGACCGAGCCGGAGCGCGTCTGGCTGCGCCTGAAGGCGAAGTTCGGTGATCCGGAGCTCGTCTCGCGCGACGGCCGTCGCCGGTCGAGGCGCGAGCCGGGCGCCTCGGTCCCGTTCGGCAAGGGCCGCGACCCGCGTGCGCTCGGGGACGTGCTCGTCGGCTTCGCCGACGACCGTGGCTGGACCGCGACCCTCGCGCGCGCCGACGTCATCACCCACTGGAGCGAGCTGGTGGGGGAGGAGAACGCCGACCGCACCGAGCCCATCTCGTTCGACGAGGGCGTGCTGACCGTGCGGTGCGCATCGACGGCGTGGACGCAGCAGATGCGCATCCTGCGCGCCGAGACGACCACGCGCATCCTCGCCCGGTTCCCCGACTGCGGCCTCGAGCGGGTCGAGTTCGTCGGGCCGAGCCTGCCCAGCTTCGCGCGCGGGCGGCGATCGGTGCCCGGGCGGGGTCCCCGAGACACCTGGGGATAACTCACGGCTAGGCTGTCTGACATCTACGCTCGAGGAGGAGCCATGCCGAGGCCTTCGCGCACCCAGGACGCCGTCGACCAGCTGCTGGACGCGATCATCGCGGGCACGCTGACCGCGGGGGAGCAGCTCCCGCCGGAAGGGCAGCTCGCCGCGGAGTTCGGCGTCTCCCGGCTGACGCTCCGCGAGGCGGTGCGGCTGCTGCAGGCGCAGGGCGTCATCGTGCAGGTGCCGGGCAGCCGGCACCGCATCGCGCCGGTGTCCGAGTGGACCGGCATGGATGCCGTGGTCCGGCACGCCCGCAGCGCCGGGCAGCGACGGCGGTCGTCGCTCGAGCTGCTCGAGGTGCGCGTCATGATCGAGACCGGAGCCGCGCAGCTCGCGGCCGAGCGCCGCACGCCGGAGCACCTGGACGGGCTGCGGGCCTCGCTCGAGCGCATGGTGCAGCACCACGAGGCAGGCGACGTCGAGGCGTTCGTCGAGGCCGACCTCGACTTCCACGACACGATCCTGCGCGCCGCCGACAACCGGATCCTCATCGCGGCGATGCTGCCGCTCACCTCGATGCTCGAGGAGACCCGCGGCGAGACGAGCGCCGTGCCGGAGATCCGCGAGCACGCGATCGCGGAGCACGGCAACCTGCTCGAGGCGATCCGCTCCGGCGTGCCCGTCGCCGCTCGGGATGCGATGTGGAGCCACATGATGCAGACGCGCGACGACCTGGTTGCGCTCGTCCACGACTGAGCGCCACGCCGTCCCGCAGTTGACATCCCGCGCGCTCGCACGCAAGATGTCTGATATCAGATCACCCTGCCGTCGAGGGTGGTCACCCCGCGAACAAGGGAGTTCTCGTGCAGCTCGACGATCTGCTGGCCTCGATGCCGGCCCCGATCCGGATCCCCGCGGCCGAGGTCGCGGCCGCGCGGAGCGACGACCTGGTGTTCGTCGTGCTCGACGACGATCCCACCGGCACGCAGTCGGTCGCCGGCCTGCCCGTGCTGACCCGCTGGGACGCCGAGGACCTCGACTGGGCGCTCACCCAGGGCGCCCCAGCCGTGTACGTGCTCACCAACTCGCGCTCCCTCGGCGAGCAGGAAGCGGCCGACCGCAACCGCGAGGTCGTGGCGTCGTCGGTCGCCGCCGCCACCCGGGCCGGGAAGCGCGTCTCGTTCGTCAGCCGCAGCGACTCGACCCTCCGTGGCCACTTCCCGCTGGAGACGGACGTGCTGAGCGAGGCCGCCGCCGAGCACACCGGCTCGGCGCCGAGCCTCGTCATGCTGATCCCCGCGTTCCCGGACGCCGGGCGCATCACGGTCGACGCCGTCCACTACTGGGTGGTCGACGGCGAGGCCACGCCGGTGGGGGAGACGGCCTTCGCGCGGGACGCGACGTTCGGCTTCCGATCGTCGGACCTCCGCGACTGGGTCGAGGAGAAGACCGGCGGCCGCATCCGTCGCGACGACGTCGCCGCGCTCACGCTGCCCGTCATCCGTGCGGGCACGGCGGCCGTCGCGTCGTTCCTGCGGTCGCTGCCGGCCGGCACCGTGGTCGCGGTCGACGCCGTCGACGAGCACGACATGCGCCAGGTCGCGCTCGCGCTCCACGCGCTCGACGCCGAGGGCGTCACGAGCCTGCTGCGCATCGGCCCTCCCTACCTCCGGGCGCACATCGGCCAGGAGATCCCCGAGCCGGTGACCCCCGAGCGGATCGAGACGGCGCACGACCGCGGCGGCCTGGTGGTGGTCGGCAGCCACGTGCCCTTGACGACCGCGCAGCTCGCCGCCCTGCGCGCGGACCGGCCCGACACCGTCACCATCGAGCTCGACGTGCGCTCCCTCATCGATGGCCGGCGCGTCGACCACCTCGCGCAGCAGGCGGATGCCGTCGCGCGCGCGATCGAGTCCGGCACGGTCATCGTGCACACGAGCCGCGAGCTCGTCACGGGCCGCGACGGCGCCGAGAGCCTCGAGATCGCCCGCCGGGTCTCCTCGGGCCTCGTCGAGCTCGTCGCCCGCGTGCTCGAGCTCGCGCCGCCCCGCTTCGTCGTCGCCAAGGGCGGCATCACCTCGAGCGACATCGCGTCGGAGGCGCTGCAGATCCGTCGCGCGCAGGTCGTCGGGCCGATGCTGCCGGGCATCGTCTCGCTCTGGCAGCCGAGAGTCGGTCCCGCCATCGGCATCCCCTACGTCGTCTTCGCGGGCAACGTCGGCGACACCGAGTCGCTCGCCCTCGTCGTCCGCACGCTCGCGGACTGACCCTCACCACCCCACAGATCGGAACCGCAATGACCAGCACCGTCGCCGTCATCGGGCTCGGCGCCATGGGCCTGCCCATGGCCACCCGGCTCGCCGAGCGCTTCGAGGTGAGGGGCTTCGACATCGCCGAGGAGCGTCTCGCGCTCGCGCGCACGCAAGGTGTGGCGCCGGCCGCCTCCGCCGCCGCAGCCGTGGCGGGCGCTCAGGCCGTGCTCGTGGCCGTCCGCACCGGCGAGCAGCTCCGCGAGCTGCTGTTCGGCGAGGACGGCCTGGCCGGGCACCTCGACGACGGCGCCGTCGTGATCCTGACGAGCACGGTCGGCACCGACGGCATCGACGGCATCGCCGCGCGCCTGTCGGAGGCCGGTGCGGCGCTCGTGGACGCGCCGCTGTCGGGCGGTCCGGTGCGCGCCGGCGCGGGCGACCTGCTCATCGTCGTCGGCGCCGAGCCGGCCGCGCTCGAGCGGGCCACCTCGGTGCTGGAGCAGCTCGCATCGACCCTGTCGATCGTGGGCGACCGGCCCGGCGACGGCCAGGCCCTCAAGACCGTGAACCAGCTCCTCTGCGGCGTGCACATCGCGGCCGCGGCCGAGGCGCTGGCCCTCGCCGATGCCCTCGGGCTCGACCGGGAGCGCACGCTCGAGGCGCTCACCGCCGGCGCGGCGAACTCGTTCATGCTCGGCAACCGCGGTCCGCGCGCGCTGCAGGCCTACGACGACGGCGGCGCCGAGGTGCTGAGCCGGCTCGACATCTTCGTGAAGGACTTAGGGCTCGTCGGCGCCGCCGCGCGGGCCAACCACCTCGCGGCGCCGGTCGCCGCCGCGGCCGAGCAGCTCTTCCTGCTCGGTGAGGCACAGGGCCTCGGCGCGCTCGACGACTCCGCGGTCATCCGCGTGGTCGCCCCCACCCGTCGCAACGAGGAGCAGCACTGATGGACTACCCCCTGGGCGCACTGATCGCCATCGGCCTCGCGGGCATCGGCCTGCTCCTCCTGCTCATCATCAGGTTCAAGGTGCAGGCGTTCTACGCACTGCTGCTCACGTCCATCGTCGTCGGCGTGGTGGCGGGGCTGCCGCTCACCACCATCCCGGCGACCGACACCGACCCCGAGCAGCTCGGCGTGATCCAGGCGATCATCGCCGGGGTCGGCGGCACGCTCGGATCGGTCGCGGTGCTGGTCGCGCTCGGCTCCATGCTCGGCAAGATCATCGAGATCTCGGGCGGCGCCGAGTCGCTCGCCGGCAAGTTCACCGGCTGGCTCGGCCCGAAGCGCGTCGGCGTCGCACTCACCGCGGCCGCGGCCATCCTCGCCATCCCGGTGTTCTTCGACGCCGGCTTCATCATCCTCATCCCGATCATCTACGCCTTCTCGAAGACGGCGGGCGTGAGCCCGCTGAAGTTCGGCCTCCCGGTCGCAGGGATCATGCTCGCGGTCCACGTCGCCGTGCCCCCGCACCCCGGCATCGTCGGCGGCTCGACGATCCTCGGCGCCGACATTGGATGGGTGACGATCTTCTCCCTGCTGATCTCGATCCCGCTCGCGGTCGCCGCGTATGTGCTGGGCAAGTGGCTGAACCGCCGCGAGTTCGAGATGCTCCCGGCCACGAAGGCGATGTTCGACGCCTTCGGCACCGAGGCGGAGACCGGACCTCGCACGGGCACGCTCGGCACCGCGGAGCGCGCGCCCAGCGCATGGACGATCCTGGGGATCATCATCCTGCCGCTCGCGCTCATCATGGTCGGCACCACCATCGCCCCCGCGTTCGAGAAGGGCTCCTTCTGGAACGGCTTCCTGGCGATGATCGGCCAGCCGATCTTCGCGCTCATGGTGGCGATCGGCGTGGCGATGATCGTGCTCGGCCTGCGCCGCGGCTGGTCCGCCGCGCACCTGGGCGAGGTCATGGAGTCGGCGCTGCCCGCGGCGGCGGTCATCATCCTCGTCACCGGTGCCGGCGGCGCCTTCGGCCGCATCCTCACCGAGACGGGCATCGGCGGCGCGGTCGCCGACGTCATGGCCGCCTCCGGGATGCCGGTGCTGCTGCTGGGCTTCCTCATCTCGCTCATCATGCGAGCTGCGCAGGGCTCCGCCACGGTGGCGATCACCACCGCAGCCGGCCTCCTGCTGCCCGCCGTCACGACCTTCGGGCTCGACCAGATCCACCTCGCGCTCTTCGCGCTCGCGATCGGCTACGGCGCGCTGGGACTGAGCCACGTCAACGACTCCGGCTTCTGGATCGTCACGCGGTACTTGGGCCTCTCGGTCAAGGACGGCCTCCGCACCTGGACGGTCATGACGACGATCCTCGGCGTGCTGGGCTTCGCGCTCGTGGCGCTGCTGTGGGCGGTCATCCCCGCGGGTTGAGCGGCCAGCCGCAGGCGTCGCAGGGGCCCCGACCTCACGGTCGCAGGGCCCCTGTGGTTTTCCACGGGGGATCGACCGTGTCTCGGAAGAGGTCCTGAACGGCCGGTGGAGGCATCCTGAGCCTCAGAACTCGACTTCGGCGGTGTGTTCCGTCCTCCGAAGTCGAGATCGTGGCGCAGAGGCGCGTTCGTCGCGGCGCTCCACCGCGATCCGGGGTAGAATCGGAGGGTTGCGCTGCCCCCGGTGGCGGCGCGGAAGGCGGACGCAGGAGCGATGGCGAACGAGCAGGACGCACGGCCCGAGGAGCAGACCCGCGAGCAGCGGGAGCAAGGCGACTACGGCGCCGACCAGATCCAGATCCTCGAGGGCCTCGAGGCGGTGCGCAAGCGCCCCGGCATGTACATCGGCTCCACCGGTCCCCGCGGCCTCCACCACCTCGTCTACGAGATCGTCGACAACGCCGTCGACGAGGCGCTCGCCGGCCACTGCGACAACATCGAGGTGACGATCCTGCCCGACGGCGGCATCCGGGTGGCCGACAACGGTCGCGGCATCCCGGTCGACCCGCACTCGAGCGACCCCTCGAAGTCGACCCTCGAGGTCGTGCTCACGGTGCTGCACGCCGGCGGCAAGTTCGGCGGCGGCGGCTACGCCGTCTCCGGCGGACTGCACGGCGTCGGATCGTCGGTCGTGAACGCGCTCTCGTCGAAGCTCGAGGTCGAGATCCGCCGCCAGGGCCACGTGCACCGCCAGTCGTTCTCGGTGGGCGAGCCCGACGGCCCGCTCGTCACCGGCGAGGAGGCCGACACCACCGGCACGACGCTGACCTTCTGGCCGAGCACCGACATCTTCGAGACGGTCGAGTTCGACTACGAGACGCTCGCGAAGCGCTTCCAGCAGATGGCGTTCCTCAACAAGGGGCTGCGCATCGCGCTCGAGGATCTCCGGCCCGAGGCGCTGATCCAGCCCGACGGCGACGACAGCGCGGCTCCGGTGCAGCGTGCCGACGAGTTCCTCTACGAGCAGGGCCTCAAGGACTACGTCGCCTACCTCAACGAGTCGAAGAAGTCGGAGCCGGTGCACCCGGAGATCATCGACTTCGAGTCGGAGGACAAGGAGCGCCGCATCTCGGTCGAGATCGCGATGCAGTGGACCGGCTCCTACCAGGAGGCGGTGTACACCTACGCGAACACCATCAACACGCACGAGGGCGGCACCCACGAGGAGGGGTTCCGGGCCGCGCTCACGACGCTCGTCAACCGCTACGCGCGGCAGACGAACCAGCTCAAGGAGAAGGACGAGAACCTCACGGGCGAGGATGTCCGCGAGGGGCTGACCGCGATCGTCTCGGTGAAGCTCGGCGAGCCGCAGTTCGAGGGCCAGACGAAGACGAAGCTCGGCAACACCGAGGCGAAGTCGTTCGTCCAGCGCGTGACCGGCGAGCAGCTCGGCCACTGGTTCGAGTCGAACCCCGGATCGGCGAAGGAGATCGTCCGCAAGGCGATCCAGGCCGGCATGGCCCGGCTCGCCGCCCGCAAGGCGCGCGAGCAGACGCGCCGCAAGGGCCTGCTCGAGTCGAGCGGCATGCCCGGCAAGCTCAAGGACTGCCAGTCGAAGGACCCGACCATCTCGGAGATCTTCCTGGTGGAGGGCAACTCGGCAGGCGGCTCGGCGGTGCAGGGGCGCGACCCGTACCGGCAGGCGATCCTGCCGCTGCGCGGCAAGGTGCTGAACGTCGAGAAGGCGCGGCTCGACCGCGCGCTCGGCAACGCCGAGATCCAGTCGATGATCACGGCGTTCGGCGCCGGGCTTGGCGAGGACTTCGACCCCGAGAAGGCCAGGTACCACAAGATCGTGCTCATGGCCGATGCCGACGTCGACGGCCAGCACATCACGACGCTGCTGCTGACGCTGCTGTTCCGCTACATGCGGCCGCTCATCGACAAGGGCTACGTCTACCTCGCGGCGCCCCCGCTGTTCAAGATCAAGTGGTCGAACGCGGACCACGAGTACGCCTACAGCGACCGGGAGCGCGACGCGATGCTCGCCAGCGGCGCCGCCGCCGGCAAGCGCATCCCCAAGGACAACGCGGTGCAGCGCTACAAGGGCCTCGGCGAGATGAACTACTCGGAGCTGTGGGAGACGACCATGGACCCGAAGACGCGCACGCTCAAGCAGGTGACGATGGACGACGCCGCCGTGGCCGACTCGATCTTCTCGACCCTGATGGGCGAGGACGTCGACGCGCGCCGCACCTTCATCCAGAAGAACGCCCGCGACGTCCGCTTCCTGGATATCTGAGTCCGCAGCGCTCAATGCGACGAAGTCGCGTTGAGCGCGGAGGACTCAGGGTCGAGTAGCACGGCCGAAGGCCGCGCGTATCGAGACCTCTCGTGACCCGCCTCCCCACCCGCACCCGAACGCATCCGCACTCGAGAACCGAGGCACCCATTGACTGACACCACCCCCGCCGAGCCCATCGACCGCGACGCGCCCGACCACGGCGCCATCGAGCAGGTCGACCTGCAGCTCGAGATGCAGCGGTCGTACCTCGACTACGCGATGAGCGTCATCGTCGGGCGCGCGCTGCCCGAGGTGCGCGACGGCATGAAGCCCGTGCACCGCCGCGTCATCTACGCGATGTACGACGGCGGCTACCGGCCCGACAAGGCGTTCTCGAAGTGCTCGCGCGTGGTCGGCGACGTCATGGGCCAGTTCCACCCGCACGGCGACTCGGCCATCTACGACGCGCTCGTGCGCCTCGTGCAGCCGTGGAGCCTCCGCTACCCGCTCGCGCTCGGCCAGGGCAACTTCGGCTCCGCCGGCGACGACGAGGCGGCCGCCCCGCGATACACCGAGACGAAGATGTCGCAGCTCGCCATGGAGATGGTGCGCGACATCGACGAGGACACGGTCGACTTCCAGGACAACTACGACGGGCGCACGCAGGAGCCGGCCGTGCTGCCGGCACGGTTCCCCAACCTGCTCGTGAACGGCTCCGTCGGCATCGCCGTCGGCATGGCCACGAACATCCCCCCGCACAACCTGCGCGAGGTGGCGGCCGGCGCGATCTGGCACCTCGAGCACCCGGATGCGTCGAAGGAGGAGCTGCAGGCGGCGCTGCTGCAGCGCATCCACGGCCCCGACTTCCCGACCGGCGCGCAGATCCTCGGCACGAAGGGCATCCAGGAGGCCTACCGCACGGGTCGCGGCTCGATCGCGATGCGCGGCGTGGTGACGGTCGAGGAGATCCAGGGGCGCACGGCGCTCGTGGTCACCGAGCTGCCGTACCAGGTGAACCCCGACCGCCTCGCGGTGCGCATCGCCGACCTCGTCAAGGACGGCAAGCTGCACGGCATCGCGAACCTCGAGGACCAGACGTCGGGCCGCACGGGCCAGCGGCTCGTCATCACGCTCAAGCGCGACGCGGTCGCGAAGGTCGTGCTCAACAACCTCTACAAGCACACGCAGCTGCAGGAGAACTTCGGCGCGAACATGCTGGCGATCGTCGACGGCGTGCCGCGCACGCTCTCGATCGACGGCTTCATCGCGCACTGGGCCGACCACCAGGTCGAGGTCATCGTGCGCCGCACGCAGTTCCGCCTCGCCAAGGCCGAGGCGCGCATGCACATCCTCGAGGCCTACCTGAAGGCGCTCGACGCGCTCGACGAGGTGATCGCGCTCATCCGCCGGTCGTCCACGACCGAGGCCGCGCGCGACGGGCTCATGGAGCTGCTCGAGATCGACGCCGAGCAGGCGAGCGCGATCCTCGAGATGCAGCTGCGGCGGCTCGCCGCCCTCGAGCGGCAGAAGGTGCACGACGAGGCCGAGGAGCTCACCGTGCGCATCGCCGACTACAAGGAGATCATCGCGAGCCCGGTGCGCCAGCGCCGGATCATCGTCGAGGAGCTCACGGAGATCGTCGACAAGCACGGCGACGACCGGCGCACCGAGATCATGCACGGCTACGGCGGCGACGTGTCGATGGAGGACCTGATCCCCGAGGAGCAGGTCGTCGTCAGCCTCACGAACGGCGGCTACATCAAGCGCACCCGCATCGACCAGTACCGGGCGCAGCACCGCGGCGGCAAGGGGGTGCGGGGCGCGCAGCTGCGCAGCGACGACGTGGTCGAGCACTTCAGCGTCAACTCGACGCACGACTGGATGCTGTTCTTCACCAACCTCGGCCGCGTCTACCGCATGAAGGCCTACGAGGTGGCCGAGGCCGGCCGCGACGCGAAGGGGCAGCACGTCGCGAACCTGCTCGCCTTCCAGCCGGACGAGCAGGTGCAGACGGTGCTCACGCTCCGCGACTACGCGCAGGCCGAGTACCTCGTGCTCGCGACGCGCGACGGCCAGGTGAAGAAGACGCGGCTCGAGCTCTACGACACGAACCGCACGGGCGGCATCATCGCCATCAACCTCGCCGAGGGCGACCGGTTGATCTCGGCGATGCTCGCGGATGCGTCGGACGAGATCCTCGTGGTGACGAAGTCGGGCCGCGCCGCGCGCTTCGCCGCCACCGATGAGGCGCTGCGGCCGATGGGCCGCAACACCGGCGGTGTCAGGGGCATCCGCCTGAAGCACGACGACGAGGCGCTCGCGGCGATGGTGATCGGCGCCGAGGGCTACGTGTTCGTCGTGACCGAGCAGGGCTTCGGCAAGAAGACGCCGGTCGCCGACTACCCGTCCAAGGGCCGCGGCACGCAGGGCGTGCTCACCTTCTCGTCCGGCGACCATGACCGAGGCGCGCTGGTGGGCGCGACGATCGTCGGCGACGGCGAGGAGCTGCTCCTCATCCGCGCGTCGGGCAAGGTGATCCGCTCGCACGTCGACGAGGT
>JBAZPY010000004.1:0-14508 GCA_041645515.1 Agrococcus sp. | reverse complement strand
CCCGGCCGCACCGCCGCAAGCAGCGCGTTGAGCAGGGTCGTCTTGCCCGCGTGCGTCGGTCCCGAGACGAGGATGTTGCATCCCGCGACCACCGACTGCCGCAGGAACCGAGCGGCCTGCTGGCTCAGCGCGCCGCGGTCGACCAGCGCGGCGAGCGACGACAGCCGCCGCGCGAACTTGCGGATGTTGATGCTCATCGCCCCGCGTGCGACGTCGCCGGAGGCGACGTGCAGCCGGGACCCGTCGGGCAGGGATGCGTCGACGAACGGGGTGGAGAGGTCGACGCGCCTGCCGGTGGTCGACAGCATCCGCTCGACGAGGTCGCGCACCTCGGTCTCGCTCAGCACCAGCGGCAGCGGCTCGCTCACGCCCGCGCGCGCGCAGAAGACGCGCGAGCCCTGGTTGATCCACAGCTCCTCGATCTCGGGGTCGTCGAGGTAGGGCTGCAGCGGGCCGTAGCCGCTCACAGCCGCCAGCACGTCGCGCTCGGCCTGCCGCTCGTCCGCGAGCATCGGCAGGCTGCCGCCCAGCGATCGCTCGGCGTAGGAGCGCACCGCGTCCCGCACGTAGCGCTCGGCGAGGTCGCCGGACCGTGCGAGGTCGACCCCATCGCGCCGGACTCTCGCCCGCACGGAGGCGGTGATGTCGGCGACGGCCTGGCGCATGCGAGCCAGTGAAGCCGACCGGCCGGAGCGCCCGCGGAAGTTGTCCACAGCGATGCGGGCAGGGCCGGCTGCGCGACGGGATTCTCGAAGTCCTCGAGCACCTTCCGGTTCCACGGGTCGCCACCGAAGAGGGTGGGTCCCGTGATGCCCCGGATGCCGAGCACGCCGGGCCGAACACCTGGGGGAAGAAGCGGCCGAAGAACGCTCGCAGCTGCCGCAGGTGAGGAGCGCGACGCGCTGCGAGCAGCAGAGCCGCGCTAGCTCCCTCAGCCCTTGGCGACCCTGCCGCCCAGCCAGATACCGATACTCGGGCGGTCGGGCGTCTCGCCGCCGTATGGCTTCGCGGCCGTCACGACGATGCGGTCCAGCTCGCAGTGCTCACGAACGGCGCCGACCATGCGTAACGCACGCTCTCGGCCGAACCGCGGTGAGCAGCGCCGTCTTGCCTGCATGCGTCGGCTTCAGCATGAGCCGTTCAGCGAGGCGCGCGCCGTCGGCGACGAGTTGGAGCGCTTCAGTCGGTGATCAGATTCGAGGGCCAAAGGATGTGACCTTCACCTTGTTCGCCTGGAGCTGCAGATCGACCCAGGTGCGGTTGTTCTGATTGTTCTGCTCCTGGAACCAGTCGTCCGCGTCGGCCGTGACGTACAGGCGGTATCGACCTGGACTGAGCGACGAGATGTCGATGAATTGGTCAGGCAGCGTGTAGCCGTAGATGTCACCCCAACCGACGGACAGGCCCATCCTCGTGCTCGTGTCCGAAGCCGAGCTGCCACAAGCTCCGCCTGCCGCGGTGTAGTAGGCAGGGTTGACGGATCCATACCTGTAGTTGTCGTAGAAGCAGAAGCCCTGCTTGGCACCCGTCCCCACCAGTCGACCGTTGTCGAGGCGAATGAGTTCGAAATCCTGCAGGTTCGTCACGTGCCAGTGGCTGTGCCCGTCGCCTGCGAAGTACGCGCTCGCAGGTGTGGCGATGTCACGAAAGCCGCCGGAATCGTCGACGATCCGTTGCCGGATGCTCATGGTGCTCGACCCTGTGGCCCGTTGGCCGTGCAACTCGAAGGGCCCTGCCCCGACGTTGACGACGATGGAGCTGAATCGCAGGAGCCGCCTACCGTCGGCCGACCTCTCGACACGGAAGTCGGCAGGGTACGCCATACCCAGATCCGGCAGGCGGTCCGCCGCTGCAATGGCGGGTGGAGCGTAGGAGGCAGGGAGGACCAGTGCGGCGCACACGACCACTGCCCCGAAGATCAGTTTCGCCAACCGCTGTGTGGACCGCATGAAAGCTGCCTCCTTGAGACCCAGGGCCCACTGGCACTTGGCGTGCTGGTGCGACCCTGCGACTCGCGCGCATCATACACCCTCCGGTGGAGGTGCCAACGACCTGGAACTTCGCGATGAGGATGCGCCTTGCGGGTCTCTGCCTCGGTTCGGTAGCTGTCGTGGACCCTACAGGCCGTCCTTGCGCTTCAAGCGAAGCGAAGGCCGATCGGGTTGAGACCGGATCCCGCGTATGTCGAATCGCGGGCTTGGAGTGGTCGACGCGCCTGCCGGTGGTCGACAGCATCCGCCCGACGAGGTCACGCACCTCGGTCTCGCTCAGCACCAGCGGCAGCGGCTCGCTCACGCCCGCGCGAGACCAGAAGACGCGCGAGCCGCCAGCACGTAGCGGTCGGCCTGCCGCTCGTCCCCGAGCATCGGCAGGCACCGACGACTCGACGAGCCGGAGCGCACGGAGGATGCGGCGGGGTGCGCGGGCGAGCCGGCGCCGTAGCACGCGCCGTGGTTCGTCACGCGCCGCGCAACACGTCACGTCAAGAAGGGCATCCGTCGCACGAGCGCGGGATCGCGCAACTGCTCGAGCAGCACGTCGGTGACATCGTCCCGCGGACCTCCATGCGCCCGGTGGTGCCGACCCATCCGACGCTCGCGTCGCCCCTGCCCGGGCGCTCCGTCAGCCGAGGCGAGCCGGCGGATCCCGAGCTGCTCCATCGCCGCGATGACGTTGCGGGTCGCGTCGGTTCGCAGCGTCGGCGGCGAGCCCTTGACGTGGCCGACCAGGTTGAGCACCGCGCGGTCGCCAGCGGCGTCCGCCAACGGCCGCTAGGGCTTCCGTCGCCACACCGCCACCAGCTCGTCCCTCGCGGCGCGGTACTGCAGCGTCGACAGGTAGTCGCTGTGGCCGGCGACGCCCCACAGGTACGACGTGGGTGAGCGCTCCGACGCCCCTCGGTCGATGCCATCCGCACTGATGCCCTCGTCGGCATCGGCCCAGTAGTCGTCGACCGGGAAGCCGAGCGGGTCGGTGCGGCGCCAGAGGCTGCGCCACCGGGGCGGTGCGTCGCGTCGATCCCGGAGGTCGCCGCCGAGCAGCTCGACGAGCGTCTCGCCGGTGCCGCGCGGGCCCGGCGTCGCCGGGGCGGCGAAGTCCGCGAGCACCTGCTCCTCCCAGGGATCTGCGCCGAGCAGCGTCGGCCCGGTCGCGCCCCGGATGCCGAGCACCTCTGGGCCGAACACCTGCGGGAAGAAGCGGCTGAAGTAGGCGCGCAGCTGTGCGCCGAAGGTGAGGAGCGCGAGCCGCTGCACGTTCGGGGGCGCCGCCCCGCCGCCGCTCCGCTGGTCGGCGCCGTGGATGGCGAAGACGGTCGCGACGGCGATCACCGCGCCCATCGAGTGCGCGGCGAGGATCACCCGAGCGCCGTCGCCCTCGTCGGCGAGCCACCTGCGCACGCGCTTGCGCAGCTCCGGCACCACGCGCTCGCCGTAGCACGGCGGACCGAACGGGTGCCCGGCCATCGGGAAGAAGCAGATGATGTCCCACACGAGCCCGAGCGGCCGCTCGGCGGCGGTGACGGCGTTCGTGATCACCCACGCGACCGCCGCGAGCGCGAGCAGGCCGAGCACCCAGAGCGAGGCGTCGACGGCGGTCGCCCACCCGTCGGCCGCCTGCGGGCCGTGCCATCCCGCGGCGCGCACGATGGCGTTCGACGGATTGTCGCGGCTCAGCAGCTCGCCCCAGAACGGCACCGCGAGCGGCACGAGGGCGAGAGCCGTCATGATCGCGACCCAGCGCAGCACCGGCTCGCCGCGGTGCAGCAGCGCGGCGGTGCGACGGGCGTGGGCGACGGTCCGTCGACGCCCGCTGGGATTCCGCTCCTGCGGCGGGTAGTCGCGCGGCAGCACGACGTGCGGCGCGTCGGGGCGCGCGTCGTCGGGACCCGCGACGCGCCGGGGGTCGGTCGTCAGCCGTGCCGTGCCCCCGAGGCTGCGGTCGGCGTCGCGCCGGTCGGCGGGGGTCGATCCGGGGAACCGCAGCGACGGGATGCTGAACGCCGGGACGGGGCGCGCGCTCGCCGCGAGCGCGGCGAGGCCGACGACCACGGCGACGACCGCGATGATGACGACCACCATGACCGAGAACCGCTCGTAGAACGGCGGCGCCGCGATCACGCACTCGAGCCTCGACGCATCCGTGCCCGCGACATCCGCCACCGCGCCGCAGTCCGGCTGCGGCTGCTGCGGATCGATCACCCGCCAGGGGCCGCTCACCTCGGCCTCGCCCCTCGCCGCCGTCAGCCACGCGTGCGTGCCGACGACCAGCAGCGTCGTCATCACGAGGGACGACAGCAGCGACACCAGGAGCGAGACGGCAGCGCCGTTGCCGTGCCACGCGGCCAGCCGGCTCGCGGCGCGCACCTCCGGCTGCTTCGACGGCACGTACGCGACGACGACGGCGGACACCACGGCCGCGACGGTGATGAGCGAGAGCCAGAACCGGGGCCACGGCGACTGCGCCTCCATGGGGCGCACGCCCAGCTCCGCGGAGGCGACGGAGATGAAGGCCAGCGCCAGCAGCACGCGGAGCACGGGTCGCCGCCAGCCGAGGCCCCACGCCAGGCTCGCGACGGCGATGAGCGCGCAGAGCGCGGCGATGACGGTCGGCGTGAGGAGGAGCCCGCGCAGCCCCTGGTCGCCGCGCAGCCCGATCGCCTCGGCCGCCTCCCCCTGCGGCACGATCGCCATCCCCAGCCAGACGAGGTACAGGGCGACGGCCAGCACGAGCAGCGCGGACGACCAGCCGCGCAGCCGCCGCACCGACACCCGCTTCTCGCTCAGGCCCGCCACGACGACGACGACCAGGGCGCCGAGCAGCACGATCGCGGCCGCCGCCGCCATCGGGGCGGCGAACGGGCTCGTGAAGAGGGCGCCCGACGCGACGAGCGTGAGGATCGGCGTGCCCGCCGGCTGCCCGTCGAGCACCGCGTCGCCCGCGAGGAGGAGCACGACGAGGGCGATCGAGCCGGCGAGGTGCGAGCGCTCGGAGGTCTGCGCGACGCGTGAGCGCTGCCAGAAGGCCGGCGAGGCGAGCAGCGGCGGCCGGGGCGGGGCGACGTCCTCCGCGCCCGACCGGCGCTTCCGGGCGCGGCGTCCGCGCGGCGGGACGGCCTCGTCGTCGAAGGAGCGGTCCGGGTTGAACAGCCGGCGCGGCCGGCGGGTGACGACGTAGATGAGCACGATGATGGCCACCGGCGCGATGCTCCACAGCGCGGCTCGAGCGGGAGGGCTCCACGCGACGAGGAAGTCGAACCATCCCGGCAGCGCGGCGCACGCCCGAGCGGCGCCGTCGGCGACCGACCGGAAGCACTGCAGCCCGATGAGGTGCACGAAGACCGTCATGAACCCGACCACGTAGAACAGCGTCTGCAGCATGGCGAAGATGCGGATGGCGATCGCACCGTCGCCGCCCGCCCACCACTTGCGGTCCTCCGCCTCGCCCTTGATGTCGCGCCGCGCCCAGTAGGCGAGGTTGCAGAGCCCGAAGGGCAGCACGAACAGCCAGAAGACGTGCACGATCGCGCGGCCGATGGGCGCGAACGCCGCCCCGCCGGAGCGCGCCTGGTTGCCCCACGAATAGGCCTCGGCCTGGACCCGGGTCGACCAGGGCAGCCGCCGCACCGGTGACTTCAGCTTGATGCGCCAGAACGAGCCCTGCTCGTCGCCGTCGGCTCGCTCAACCCGCTCGTTGACCGTGCAGAGCATGTCGGCGGGCGGCGCGTTCGCGATGCCGTGGATGCGCAGCTCCAGCACTCGTAGACCGCGCATGTGCCACCTCACCGTCCAAGCGCCATGCCGGCCCCGCATGGCGGAGCCGGGATGGTGAGCGACAGCATCGCACTCGCGCACGACGCCGCGGAAGACGCCTTCTCTGGTCGACGGCGCGACCGTGGCCGTAGGATCCGCTCATGCCGACTGCCGCGAGCGCGGGCGCCCACGCCGCGGTCGTCTACCACCCGTTGAAGGTGCCCCTCGAGCGGCTGCGGCGCGCCGTGGAGGCGCAGGAGCGGCAGCACGGCTGGCACCCATCGAGCTGGCACGAGACGAGCGGCGACGACCACGGCCGGCGGGCGGCGGCGGATGCGCTCGCACACGGCCCCGCCGTCGTGCTCGTCGCGGGCGGCGACGGCACCGTGCGGGTCGTCGGCGAGGTGCTGCAGGGCACCGGCACCGCGATGGCGCTGCTGCCGACCGGCACGGGGAACCTGCTCGCGCGCAACCTCGGGCATGCGCTCGGCGGCCTCGACGCATCCGTCGCCGTCGCGTTCGGCGGCGTCACGCGCGCCATCGACGTCGCGATCGCCGAGATGGAGGATGCCGACGGCGTGCACCGCCGGCACGCGTTCCTCGTGATGGCGGGCATCGGCCTCGACGCGGCGATGGCCGAGCAGACCAGCGCGCTCGCGAAGCGCCACCTCGGCTGGCTCGCGTACGTGCCGCCGATCGCGCGGTCGATCACCGCGAACCGGCTGCTGCAGCTGCGCTACCGCATCGACGGCGGCCCGGCTCGCTCGGCCAGGGCGCACACCCTCATCGTCGGCAACTGCGGCACGCTCACCGGCAGCATGCTGCTGCTGCCGGCCGCCGCGGTCGATGACGGCCTGCTCGACGTGGTCATGCTGCGGCCCGAGACCCGGGCCGGCTGGGCCGGCATCGGCACGCGACTCACGATGCAGCAGATCGCGCACCGCTCGGGCTTCGGCAGGCGCATGCTCGAGCTGACGCCCGAGGTGCGGGCGCTCGCGTACGCGCAGGGCCGGCAGTTCGACGTGCGGTTCGAGGTCCCGCACGACGTGCAGCTCGACGGCGACGGCTTCGGCGCGATCGTGCGGGCGCGCGTCACCGTGCTGCCGGGGGCACTGCGCGTGGCGGTCGCGGGGGGCACTGGCTGAGACAGGCGCCATGAGCGCGGCCGTCCGGCCCGGCTGCGATCGGCCTCGACGACGGAAGACCGCCATGGAACCAGACCGACGCACGGCCGGGCTGCCGTGGGGCGAGGTCTCCTACCTCGAATGGCGCCCCGAGGCGCCGACCCGCGCATGCACCGTCCTGCTTCTCCACGCCGGCGGCGTCGACTCCGCGTGTCTGTCGTGGGGCGGCGTCGGCTGGCCGAAGCCGGCCACCGAGTGATCGCGCTTGACCACCCCGGCTACGGGCACGGTTCGAGGGCGCCTTGGACGGCGTCGCAGGAGCACGTGCTCGGCGACGTCGAGCAGCTCACCCGCGCGCTCGAGCTGGAGCGCTTCGCGATCGGCGGCCTCTCGATGGGCGCCGGGGCCTGAGTTCCGGCAGCGCGCACCTGCTCGAGCGGCACCACGACCTGCCGGCCGGGTCGCCCGGGCCGCTCACCGCATCCGTCACCACAGGTAGGGACTGTACGGACGGGCCCACAGCACCGCCGACAGCGTGACCGCCTTGAACCATGCCTGGTGCACCGCGACGGCCTCGGCCGCGTCGGCGGCGAGCCAGGCGGCGCCAGCGCAGGAATGCCTGCACCTCGGCGAGGTCGGACTCGGTGATCGGCGCGGGGGCCAGGTCGGAGCCGGAGCCGTAGCCGGCGGGTGTCTCGGTCAGGATCGCTCCTCCATTGGCGTCGATTTCGCGTGCACCATCCGACGCTCATCACCGCTCGCTCATGCCTGATGCGCGGGTTTCCACGACCGGAAGGTGTATGGTATGTGTATGGCACGCACCAACATCGATCTCGACGAGTCCGCAGTCGAGGCGGTCATGCGGCGCTTCGCCTTCACGACGAAGCGCGAAGCGGTCAACTATGCACTGCGAGCAGTGGCCTCCGAACCGCTCGACGTCACGCGCGCGCTCGCACTGGAGGGCTCCGGCTGGCACCTTGACCTCGACGAGCTCCGCGAGACGCGGGCGTAGCGGTGCTCGTCGACACTTCGGCGTGGATCGAGTACTTGCGCGCGACCGGCTCGGCCACGAACGTGGCCGTGCGCGACCGCATCCGTACGGATGCGCGCCTGGTGATCTGCGATCCGGTGGTCATGGAGGTGCTGGCGGGCGGCCGCTCCGAGGAGCACGTCGTGGAGCTGCGCGGCCTTCTCGCCCGCGCGGAGCTGGTTCCGACGATGCCGACCGACTGGGACGACGCGGCCCGGATCTATCGCGCAGGCCGGCGCCAGGGCGTGACGATCCGCAAGCTCATGGACTGTCTCATCGCCGCGATCGCACTGCGACGGGGCGAGCCGGTACTCCACGATGACGCCGACTTCGATGCGATCGCACGGGTCGTCCCCCTCGTCGTCTCGCGAGGATGAGGCGCGCTCCAGCGCGTCGACCACCTCAAGGCTGAGCCGCGAGGCGGTACGCTGATGACGCCCGCGCTCCCGAATCCAGGAGGATCCCCCGCGTGCTCGTGCTTCATGCCTTCTGGGTGCCGGAAGTCGGCGCAGGTGTGTGGGCGGAAGACTCCGAGCTGGCAGTGACGAGCCCGAGCCAGGCGCTGCGCCGGGCCCGCCCGCACCCGTTCGCCGTGTCGGCGTCGGTCCTCTCGGGGCTCGTCGGAGGATCGGCGTCGACCAGCACGCTGCTGCTGCCCTCGTCGCGGCGATCTCCGCTCGACTCGCCCGAGCTCTACCGGATCTCGCCGCGATCGCTGGGCGGCGCGACACCCTCGGCACTGGCGTGGACCGTACCGGTTGCCCTCCTCGACCCCGCCACGGCTGGCGATGCGCTCGCCCGCTTCACCGACCGCGACGGCGCGGGCAGTGATGAGGACGACTCGTCGCGTGCCATCGATGTGCGTTCGGCCGCGTCGACCCGCTTCATCGTCGAGCTCGCCCGCTACGCCGACGAGCTCGTCGACCGTGGCCGCGTGCTGCCGACATTGGCCGGCGACGAGAACGGCATGAACGCACGATGGCGGGTCATGCTGGCTGGCCCCGATGCCGCCGCGGCATCCGCCCTCATCGCCGACATGCCGCCCTCGTTGCGGGCCGCGAGCCCATCGCACAGCCCAGCCGCACTCGCGACCGACGCCCTCGACATGTTCGCCGACGCACTCGCGCGCGGACGGCTTCCCGCCTCGTTCCTGCCGCCGCGGCGGGGCCGGAGACCTGCGAAGCGACCGGCGGCCGAGGCATGGCTCGACGCGCTCACCGGCGCCGATCCCCGCATCGACGCGGATCCCGTCGAGCTCGCCTCCATCGAGCAGCAGTTGCAGCCATGGGCTCAGGTGCGCAGTGAGAGCCCGGGCTCGGCGCAGCTGGTGCTGCGCCTGAGCGATCCGGGCAGGTCGATCGCCGACGACGCGGACGATGCAGACGAACCGGATGCGGCGGCGTCCGCGACCTGGCGCATCGGGTTCCTGCTGCGGTCGAGGTCCGACCCCAGCCTGCTGGTCGACGCCCCGCACGTGTGGAGCGCCGACGGCTCGCTCGGTCGCTGGCTGGAGCGCCCGCGAGAAGTGCTGCTGACCGAGCTCGCCCGCGCCCAGCGCGTGTATCCCGGCATCGAACCCGGTCTGCGGCAAGCGCAGCCGGCCGGGCTCGAGCTCGACGCCGAGGGTGCATACGGCTTCCTCACCGATGCCGCCGCCGCGCTCGACGAGGCCGGGTTCGAGGTGCTGCTCCCCGCGTGGTGGAGCAAGCGCGATCGGGTGGGTCTTCGGCTGTCGGCCACGCCGAGCGACGGGAACGAGACGGAGGGCGGCTTCGACCGCGCGCAGCTCTGCGACTTCCGGTGGGAGCTCGCTGTGGGCGAGCACGGCCTGAGCGATGAGGAGATCGCTGCGCTCGCCGCAGCCAAGGCGCCGCTCGTACAGCTGCGCGGCGAATGGGTAGCCATCGACCAGGCGCAGCTGGCGCGTGGCCTCGAGTTCCTGCGACGGGAGGGCACAGGCCAGAAGACGGCGCTCGAGGTGCTTGCGCTCGCGCTCAGCCATCCCGACGACCTCGACCTGCCTCTCGAACTGACGGATGTCACGGCGGGCGGCTGGCTCGGCGACGTGCTGAACGGCACCGTGTCCGAGTCGGTCAGCGAGATCGAGCTGCCCGAGGGCTTCACCGCCACGCTGCGTCCGTACCAGCATCGGGGCGTGGGCTGGCTCTCGTTCCTGGGCAGGCTCGGGCTCGGCGCATGCATTGCCGACGACATGGGACTGGGCAAGACCGTGCAGCTGCTCGCGCTGGAGGCCACCACGCGCGCGGCACGCACGGATCCCGACGCCGGGAGCGCATCCGCCCCCACACTGCTGCTCTGCCCCATGTCACTCATCGACAACTGGGTGTCGGAGGCGGCGAGGTTCGCGCCGGAGCTGCGCGTGCGCGCCCATCACGGACCCGAGCGTCCGCGCGGCGCCGATCTCGCCACCGCGTTCGACGACGCCGACCTCGTCGTGACCACGTACGCGACCGCGCTGAACGACATCGACGAGCTCGCCGAGACCGCATGGGAGCGCGTCGTGCTCGACGAAGCGCAGGCGATCAAGAACCGGCTCTCCCGCACAGCCAAAGCCGTGCGGCGCCTGCAGGGGGACCAGCGGATCGCCCTCACCGGCACCCCGGTGGAGAACCGGCTCTCGGAGCTGTGGTCGATCATGGACTTCCTCAACCCTGGCATGCTCGGTTCGCCCGAGGTGTTCCGCGCGCGCTACGCCACCCCCATCGAGCGCCACCGGGACGACGAGGCGGCGGGCAGGCTGCGGCGCGTCACCCGGCCGTACATCCTTCGCCGACTGAAGACAGACCCTGCCGTCATCGATGACCTGCCCGAGAAGATCGAGATCAAGCAGCACTACCGGCTCACCGTCGAGCAGGCCTCGCTCTATCAATCGGTGGTCGACGACATGATGGACCGGATCGAGCGCTCGGAAGGCATCGAGCGTCGCGGCAACGTCCTGGCCGCGATGACGAAGCTCAAGCAGATCTGCAACCATCCGGCGCAGCTGCTGCACGACCGATCGCCGATCGGCCGGCGCTCGGGCAAGATCATCCGACTGGAGGAGATCCTCGACGAGATCATCGCCGAGGGCGACCGGGTGCTGTGCTTCACCCAGTTCACCGAGTTCGCCGAGCTGCTCGTGCCGCACCTCGCGGCCCGCTTCGACACCGATGTCGCCTACCTCTCGGGCAGCACCCCGCGGCAGCGCCGAGGCGAGCTGGTCGACCGGTTCCAGTCGGGCGAGGGATCGCCGATCTTCATGCTCTCGCTGAAGGCCGGCGGCACCGGGCTCAATCTGACCGAGGCCAATCACGTGATCCACCTCGACAGGTGGTGGAACCCGGCGGTGGAGGACCAGGCCACGGATCGCGCGTTCCGGATCGGACAGCAGCGCCGAGTGCAGGTGCGCAAGTTCATCGGCGCAGGAACCCTCGAAGAACGGATCGACCAGATGATCGACGAGAAGAAGATGCTCGCGAACATGGTCGTCGGCGACGGCGAGTCGTGGCTGACCGAGCTGTCGACGACGCAGCTGCGCGAACTATTCGCCCTCTCGAAGGATGCCGTCGGTGAGTAGACGCTTCGAGTCGCCGTACTACCCGAAGTCGACGCCGCGCCCCGTCGAGGACGGGCTGCGCGCCAAGAGCACCCGAGGGCAGATCGCCGGCACGTGGTGGTCGACCCGCTTCATCGAGGTGCTCGAATCCACCGGAATGGGCAGCCGCCTCACGCGCGGCCGCAACTACGCCCGCCGGGGCCAGGTGCTCACGCTGGAGCTCGGCGCTGGGCAGGTGACCGCGAGCGTCCAGGGCTCGCGACCACGCCCCTACCGGGTGCGCATCGGCGTGACCGCCTTCGGCAAGGAGCAGTGGAGCCGCGTCGAGGAACGGCTCGCCGACGATGCGTGGTTCGTCGCCCAGCTGCTGGCGGGCCAGATGCCGCCCGACATCGAGCAGGTGTTCACCGACCTCGGTCTTGCCCTGTTCCCCTCGCGCGCCGGTGATCTCTCCCTCGACTGCTCGTGCCCGGACTGGGGGGTGCCCTGCAAGCACCTCGCCGCGGTCTTCTACCTGCTCGCCGAACGATTCGACGACGATCCCTTCCAGATCCTCGCCTGGCGCGGTCGCGACCGTGACGATCTGCTTGCGCGCCTCGATGCGGCGACGACCGATGCCGCGGACGACGGGGACCCCGCCGTGCCGCTGACGGAGCTGCTCGATGTCTTCTACCGCTCCCCCGGGCAAGCGACCCCGCGTCCGTCGGTCACGACCGGGGCGAGCCTGCTCGACCAGCTCCCCCCTGTGCCGCTCGCCGTTCGCGGCCGGCCGCTCACCGACGCCCTGCGCCCTGCATACGATGCGCTGAGCCGACCGCCTCGCGGCTCGGGCGCTTCGCCGAGCTGAGCGCCCGGGGACGCCGCGCGCCGGCGGCAGGTCAGCGCGACAGGAAGGTGAGCAGGGCGCTGTTGAACTCGTCGGCGTGGCTGACGTTCATACCGTGCGGGGCGCCCTCGACGACGTGCAGCTCGCTGCCGTCGATCGCCGCGTGCGTGCGCCTGCCGGAGCCGTCGAGCGGCACCGTCTGGTCGCCGTCGCCGTGGATCACGAGCGTCGGCACGGAGATGGCGCCGAGGTCGTCTCGGAAGTCGGTCGTCGCCCACGCGTCCATCGCCGCGAGCGCCGCCGCCTGCGACGACTGCTGGGCGAGCGCGATCGCCTGCTGGCGCTGCTCCTCGGTCACCTGCAGCCCGTCGGCGGTGGAGAAGAAGCCGGTCATGAACTCGTCGAAGAAGCCGTCGCGGTCGGCCTCGAGCCCGGCGCGCATCTCGAGGCGCGCGTCGTCGCTGAGCGGCCCCTCCGGGTTGTCGTCCGACTGCAGCAGGTACGGCGGCACGGCGGCGGCGAAGACGACCGAGCGGAGGCGGTCCTGTCCGTAGGCGGCGACGTAGCGCGCGACCTCGCCCCCGCCCATCGAGAAGCCGACGAGCGTGACGTCCTGCAGGTCGAGGTCGGTGAGCACACCGTCGAGGTCGGCGGCGAGCGTGTCGTAGTCGTAGCCGTCGTCGGGCTTGTCGCTGCGGCCGAAGCCGCGCCGGTCGAACGCGACGACGCGGTACCCGGCCGCGACGAGCGAATCCGTCTGGTCGTCCCACGACTCCGCCGAGAGCGGCCAGCCGTGGAGCAGCACGACCGGACGGCCGTCGCCGCCGGAGTCGTCGATGTGGAGTCGTGTGTCGGGCATGATGCCTCCTCGATCGCTTCGCGGATGGATGTCTGGCTGTCCTGCGCTTACCGGTATTCCGGGTTCTGGAAGCCGAAGCGCTCGCCGCGCTCCCACGCGTTCCGGTCGTTGCCCTCTGCCGGGATGCCGCCCTGCAGCATGCGCGCGAGGTGCAGCAGGTTCCAGGTCATGATCGTGATGTTGCGCTTCGTGAAGTCGTTGTCGGCGCCGACATGCGTCCCGTCGTCCTGCTCGTCGCCGTAGGACGGGCCGGGCCCGGCCTCCCCCACCCAGCCGGCATCCGCCTGCGGCGGGATCGTGCAGCCGATGTGCTGCAGCGAGTAGAGCAGCTCGCGCGCGACGTGCTTCATGCCGTCCTCGTTGCCGCCGACGAGGCATCCGGCGACCTTGCCGTAGACGATCGACTGGCCGTGCTCGTTGAGCTCGCTCGACTCGCTGTAGAGGCGCTCGACCACCCGCCGGGTGACGCTCGAGGCGTCGCCGAGCCAGATGGGGGTCGCGAGCACGAGTATGTCGGCCTGCAGCACGCGCTGCCAGAGCGCCGGCCAGGCGTCCTCGCTCGCGCCGTGCTCGGTCATGTCGGGCTGAACGCCCGGCGCGATGGCGTGGTCGACGGCGCGCACGATGTCGACCTCGACGCCCTGCTTGCGCAGGATGTCGGCGCTCGCCTCGATGAGCAGGTCGGTGTGGCTCTCCCCGGGCGAGGGCGTGAGCGTCCCGTTGACGTACAGGGCTCGGATGGGCGTCATACCGCCCACCCTGGCACGGGCCGCCCGGGAGCGCCATGAGCGCTCCCGGTGCGGTCGACGCGCCGGCGTCACATGGCGCCGGTGTAGCCGCCGTCGACGTGGATGGTCGTGCCCGTCACGTAGGAGGACGCGTCGGAGGCCAGCCACAGGCTCGCCTGCGCGATCTCCTCGGGCTGCGCGAAGCGGTGGAGCGCCGAGAGCTGCTTCGGGTACTCGACCGGGTCGAGGCCGAACTGCTCGATCGCGCCGCGCAGCATGGGCGTGTCGACGGCGCCGGGGGCGACGGAGTTCACGCGGATGCCGTGGGGGCCGTTCTCGACCGCCGCCGTCTTGGTGAGCGCGTTGACGCCGTGCTTCGCGGCGTTGTACGCGACGGTCTGCGGCTGCACGCGGAAGCCGGAGGTCGACGAGATGTTGACGATCGAGCCGCCGTCGCCCTGCGCGAGCAGCTGGCGCAGCTCGTACTTGAGCGTCAGCGCCGTGCCCTTGAGGTCGACCGACATGAGGCGGTCCCAGTAGTCCTCGTCGATCTCGGACACGAGGTTCTGGTCGGGGGTGAGCGCCGCGTTGTTGACCGCCACGTCGAGCCGGCCGTAGTGCTCGACGGTCTTCGC
>JBAZPY010000003.1:0-16393 GCA_041645515.1 Agrococcus sp. | reverse complement strand
ACGCACGCACCAGGTCAGCCTAGGTGCGTGGGTCAGATCCTTCCGGTTAACGCGCCGGGGTGAATCCGGTGGGCAGCGCGGGGCGCTGGGAGAATCGGTTCATGAAGGCAGCTGCCGGCCCGGAGGGCCTGTTCGACATCGAGCCGGGCGAGGCGCGGGCGCCGGGCTCGGCGGCGCCGGCGGGTGCGGCCAAGACGTTCCGCGGGTACGACCAGGGGCAGAGCTTCCTCCTCCCGCCAAGCCTGGATGACTGGCTGGACGAGGACGACGAGGCCCGGTTCATCTCCGAGGTCGTCGAAGACATCCTGGATCTGGCGCCGATCTACGCGTCGTACGCGACCACCTCGGGCGCTCCTCCGTATGACCCGCGGATGATGTTGAAGCTGCTGCTGTTCGCGTACGCGACGGGCGTGACCTCGTCTCGTGAGCTGGAGCGGCGGTGCAAGCGCGACATCGCTTTCCGGTGGCTGTCGGGCAACCAGGCGCCCGACTACCGGTCCCTGGCCCGGTTCCGTCGCCGCCACCTGGACGCCCTGCCGGGCTTGTTCCTGCAGGTGCTGCGCGTCTGCGCGGAGGCGGGGCTGGTGCGGTTGGGGCGGGTCGCGCTGGATGGCACGAAGCTGGCCGCGAACGCGTCCCGGCACAAGGCGATGAGCTATGACCGGATCGTGCCGAAGATCGATCAGCTCCAAGCCGAGGTCGACGCGCTCCTCGCCGAGGCGGAGGCGGTCGACGAGGCCGAGGATCAGCAGTTCGGTGAGGACCGGCGCGGGGATGAGGTCGCGCCGGAGCTGGCCCGCCGTGAGGGGCGGCTGGCGAAGCTGCGGGCAGCGAGGGACGCGATCGAAGCCGACGCCGCCGAGCGGGCGGAAGCCGCGGCGCGGAAGAAGGCCGAAGCCGCCGGCCGGTCCGGCGAGCAGGCCGACGCGGCCGTGGCCGCCGCGGTCGAGAAGGCGGTCCCGAAGCCGAAAGCGCAACGCAATTTCACCGATCCCGAGGCGCGGATGATGAAGACGGGCCGCGGCTTCGATTACGCGTTCAACGCGCAGGCCGTTGTCGATGAGGGCCACCAGATCGTGCTGACCGCCGAGGTCACCCAGCAGGCCACCGATATTCAGCAGTTCGTCCCGATGGCCGAGCAGACCACACGGAACCTCGACGCGGCAGGGATCGACCGTCCCCCGGACGCCATCCTCGCTGACGCGGGCTACTGCTCGGAAGACAACCTCGAAGCCGCCGACGATCTGGACGCCCAGGTCTTGATCGCGACGGGACGGCAACGCCACGGCGAGAGCTTCCCGGCCGCCAGCGTCCCAGAAGAGCCGGTCCCGGAGGGCGCGAGCCGGCGGGAGCGGATGGCGCACGCGCTGCGCACCGAGCAGGGCCGCGCCGGCTACGCGCGCCGCAAAGCCATCGTGGAACCCGCGTTCGGGCAGATGAAGACTCGGCAGAACGCCGGACAGCTCCGGTTGCGCGGACTCGCTGGCGCGCAAGGCGAATGGCTGCTCCACACGATCTGCCACAACCTCCGCAAGCTCCGCGGCGCCACGGACGCAGGGCTGGCGCCCGCGTAGCCCGTCCGCCGGGGTCCCGGGCGTCGCAGCCGCCCGCCGACAGCCGCCACCAGGCCCTCACCGGGCGATCCTGACGATCACAAGCCGGAAGAACCCGCTCGTTCTCCGTTCCCCGATCGCCAGCGCGCGGCGCTGCAGCCAACGCCGCCGCCTATTTCATCCGGTACTGACCCGCGCACCTAGGCGCAGGGCATCGAGGGGCGGGGAGCGGATCCCCGCCCCTCCGCACGTCCGGCCACGGATCCGCGCCGCCGCGGCTCACCGCGCCAGCACTGCGGAGTCGGCGCGACACGCCCGGGTTGCACGAGCATCCGCATCCGTGCGAGAATCGACAGGTTGCAAACGCGGCGTCTCACGCCGCTCACTGCCCTGGCAGTGCACAGGACGATCACGATCCTGGGCCGCGGGCAGCCGACACAAGGACTTCACCGGAACGAGCGCGGCACGACCGTGCTCGGTGCGGTGCGCGCCCCTCGCGGGCATTGACAGAAGAACAGCGGTGCACTGACAGGTGCGTTGCGAGCAGCCCTCCCAGGCTGCGTCGACAGGAAGAGAGTCAGCCATGGCGGGACAGAAGATCCGCATCCGACTGAAGTCGTACGACCACGAGGTCATCGACTCCTCGGCGCGCAAGATCGTCGACACCGTGACCCGTGCGGGCGCGACGGTTGTGGGCCCGGTGCCACTGCCGACCGAGAAGAACGTGGTCGTGGTGATCCGGTCTCCTCACAAGTACAAGGACAGCCGCGAGCACTTCGAGAAGCGCACGCACAAGCGACTCATCGACATCATCGATCCGACGCCCAAGGCGGTCGACTCGCTCATGCGCCTCGACCTGCCCGCTGACGTCAACATCGAGATCAAGCTCTAAGGAACGCAATGTCGAAGATCACGACGACTCGCGGCCTGCTCGGCACGAAGCTCGGGATGACCCAGGTCTGGGATGAGCAGAACAAGCTCGTCCCCGTCACGGTGCTCGAGATCACGCCGAATGTGGTCACGCAGATCCGCACGCCCGAGAAGGACGGCTATGCAGCCATCCAGATCGCCGCCGGCCAGATCGACCCGCGCAAGGTGAACCAGCCCGCCGCCGGTCACTTCCAGGCCGCCGGTGTCACGCCGCGCCGCCACCTCACCGAGGTCCGCACCGACAACGCCGGTGTCTACGAGCTCGGCCAGGAGCTGTCCGTCGACCTGTTCGCCGCCGGCCAGAAGGTCGACGTCGTCGGGACGTCGAAGGGCAAGGGCTTCGCCGGTGTCATGAAGCGCCACAACTTCGCCGGCGTCTCCGCATCGCACGGTGCGCACCGCAACCACCGCAAGCCCGGCTCGATCGGTGCTTCGTCCACGCCCAGCCGCGTCTTCCGCGGCATGCGCATGGCCGGCCGCATGGGCGGCGAGCGCGTCTCGGTGATGAACCTCACGGTCCACTCGATCGACGTCGAGCAGGGCGTCATGCTCGTCAAGGGTGCCGTCCCCGGTGCCCGCGGCCGACTCGTGTTCGTCCGCAACGCTGTGAAGGGAGCCTGAGCATGACCACCCAGGTCGCAATCGTCGACGCGCAGGGCAAGCAGGCCGGCTCGGTCGAGCTGCCCGCGAGCATCTTCGACGTCCAGACGAACGTCCCGCTCATCCACCAGGTCGTCGTCGCGCAGCTCGCTGCCGCACGCCAGGGCACGCACGCGACCAAGGGTCGCGGCGAGGTGTCCGGATCCGGTGCCAAGCCGTTCAAGCAGAAGGGCACCGGCCGCGCCCGTCAGGGTTCGATCCGCATGCCGCAGCACCGCGGCGGTGGCATCGTCCACGGCCCGCAGCCGCGCGACTACTCGCAGCGCACCCCCAAGAAGATGATCGCCGCCGCGCTCCTCGGCTCGCTGTCGGACCGCGCTCGCGGTGGCCGCCTGCACGTCGTCGAGTCGTTCGGCGC
Source organism: Agrococcus sp. (assembly GCA_041645515.1). Taxonomy (GTDB): domain Bacteria; phylum Actinomycetota; class Actinomycetes; order Actinomycetales; family Microbacteriaceae; genus Agrococcus. The sequence goes on along the minus strand of JBAZPY010000003.1, from coordinate 12,892 downwards.
GGGTGACGCACCGAAGACCCGCGTCGCCGTCGAGATGCTCTCGGCGATCGGCGTCGCCAAGAACGTGCTGGTCGTGCTCGACCGCAACGAGGAGAACGCAGCGCTCACCGTGCGCAACCTCCCCGAGGTGCACGTGCTCACGTGGGACCAGCTCAACGCCTACGACGTGCTCGTGAGCGACGACATCGTCTTCACGAAGGCCGCCTACGAGGCGTTCGTCGCCGCCAAGTCCCCCAAGGCCCCGAAGGCCGATGAGGCAGAGAAGGACGAGAACCGATGAGCGGCTACAACAAGGACCCTCGCGACATCATCATCCGCCCGATCGTGTCCGAGAAGAGCTACGCGCTCATCGACATGGGCAGCTACACGTTCGAGGTCGACCCGCGCGCCACCAAGACCGAGATCAAGCTCGCGATCGAGAAGATCTTCGGCGTCAAGGTGGATCGCGTCAACACTCTCAATCGCGTCGGCAAGACGCGCCGTACCCGCTTCGGCACTGGCAAGCGCAAGGACACCAAGCGCGCCATCGTCAAGCTGAAGTCCGGCTCGATCGACATCTTCACGACTGTCGGCTGAGCGGAAGGAACAAGACCATGGCCATTCGCAAGTACAAGCCGACGACCCCGGGTCGTCGAGGCTCCTCCGTCGCGGACTTCGCTGAGATCACCCGGTCGACGCCCGAGAAGTCGCTGCTGCGCCCGCTGCCCAAGACGGGCGGCCGCAACAACACCGGTCGCATCACGACCCGCCACATCGGTGGCGGTCACAAGCGCCAGTACCGCGTCATCGACTTCCGTCGCAACGACAAGGACGGCGTCAACGCTCGCGTCGCGCACATCGAGTACGACCCGAACCGCACGGCGCGCATCGCGCTCCTGCACTTCGAGGACGGCACGAAGCGCTACATCCTCGCGCCGAACAAGCTCAAGCAGCACGACGTCGTCGAGTCCGGTGCAGGCGCCGACATCAAGCCCGGCAACAACCTGCCGCTCCGCAACATCCCCACGGGTACGGTCATCCACGCGATCGAGCTCCGTCCGGGTGGCGGCGCCAAGCTGGCCCGCTCCGCGGGCGCATCGGTCCGCCTCGTCGCCAAGGACGGCCCCTACGCGCAGCTCCGCCTGCCGTCGGGCGAGATCCGCAACGTCGACGCGCGCTGCCGCGCCACGATCGGCGAGGTCGGCAACGCCGAGCAGTCGAACATCAACTGGGGCAAGGCCGGTCGCAAGCGCTGGCTCGGTGTCCGTCCGACCGTCCGCGGTGTCGCCATGAACCCGGTCGACCACCCGCACGGTGGCGGCGAGGGCAAGACGAGCGGTGGTCGCCACCCCGTCAGCCCGTGGGGTCAGGCAGAGGGCCGCACCCGCCGGCCGAACAAGCCGAGCGACAAGCTCATCGTCCGCCGCCGTTCGACCGGCAAGAAGAAGCGCTAGTAGGAGAGTCCGATGCCCCGCAGCCTCAAGAAGGGTCCGTTCGTCGACGACCACCTCCTCACCAAGGTGGTTCGCCAGAACGAGGCCAGCAGCAAGAACGTCATCAAGACGTGGTCGCGCCGCTCGATGATCGTGCCGGCCATGCTCGGTCACACGATCGCCGTGCACGACGGTCGCAAGCACATCCCGGTCTTCGTCACAGAGACGATGGTCGGCCACAAGCTGGGCGAGTTCGCGCCCACCCGCACCTTCCGTGGACACGTGAAGGACGACAAGAAGGGTCGTCGCCGCTAACGCGGCGGCGAAGAAGGAGAAGGCAATGGTTGAGTCGATCGCTCGCGTTCGTCACATCCGCGTGACCCCTCAGAAGGCCCGCCGTGTCGTCGACATGATCCGCGGCAAGCAGGCCGAGGAGGCCCTCGCGATCCTGAAGTTCGCCCCGCAGGGCGCCTCAGAGCCGGTGTACAAGCTCGTCGCCTCGGCGATGGCGAACGCCCGGGTCAAGGCCGACGCGACGAACGAGCACCTCGACGAGCAGGACCTGTACGTGGCCCGCGCGTTCGTCGACGAGGGCACCACGCTCAAGCGGTTCCAGCCGCGTGCACAGGGTCGCGCGTTCCGCATCAACAAGCGGACCAGCCACATCACCGTCGTGCTCGCGACGCCGACCACGGAGGACGAGAACTAATGGGACAGAAGGTCAACCCCTACGGCTTCCGCCTCGGCATCACCACCGACCACGTGTCGCGCTGGTTCGCCGAGTCGACCAAGCCGGGGCAGCGCTACGCCGACTACGTGGCTGAGGACATCCGCATCCGCAAGATGCTGTCCACCAGCCTCGACCGCGCAGGCGTCGCCCGCATCGAGATCGAGCGCACCCGTGACCGCGTGCGCGTCGACATCCACACCGCCCGCCCGGGCATCGTGATCGGCCGCCGCGGCGCCGAGGCCGAGCGCATCCGCGCCGACCTCGAGAAGCTCACCGGCAAGCAGATCCAGCTGAACATCCTCGAGGTCAAGAACCCCGAGGCGTCGGCGCAGCTCGTCGCACAGGGCATCGCGGAGCAGCTCAGCGCTCGCGTGGCGTTCCGCCGTGCGATGCGCAAGGGCCTCCAGTCGGCGCAGCGCGCCGGCGCCAAGGGCGTGAAGATCAAGGTCTCCGGCCGCCTCGGCGGCGCCGAGATGAGCCGCAGCGAGCAGTACCGCGAGGGCCGCGTGCCCCTGCACACGCTCCGCTCGAACATCGACTACGGCTTCTACGAGGCCAAGACGACCTTCGGCCGCATCGGCGTGAAGGTCTGGATCTACAACGGCGAGCTCACCAACCGCGAGCTGGCTCGCGAGCAGGCGAACCAGAAGCCGCAGCGCGAGCGCCGCGGCCCCCGTCGCGACGCACCCGTGGAGGCGTAAACCATGCTCATCCCCCGTCGAGTCAAGCACCGCAAGCAGCACCACCCGAAGCGCACCGGTCAGGCGACCGGTGGCACCAAGGTGTCGTTCGGCGACTACGGCATCCAGGCGCTCACGCCTGCCTACGTCACCAACCGCCAGATCGAGGCTGCCCGAATCGCCATGACGCGCCACATCAAGCGCGGCGGCAAGGTGTGGATCAACATCTACCCGGACCGTCCCCTCACGAAGAAGCCCGCCGAGACTCGCATGGGCTCCGGCAAGGGCTCGCCCGAGTGGTGGGTCGCGAACGTCAAGCCCGGCCGCGTCCTCTTCGAGGTCGCCGGCGTCAACGAGGAGCTCGCACGCGAGGCGATGATGCGAGCCATCCACAAGCTGCCGCTCAAGGCACGCATCATCAAGCGCGAGGAGGCTGACGCATAATGGCGATCGGTTCCAAGGAGCTCATGCCCGCCGAGCTCGCAACCATGGACGACGAGCGACTCGTCGTCGAGCTCAAGCGGGCGAAGGAAGAGCTGTTCAACCTGCGCTTCCAGTCGGCCACCGGCCAGCTGGACTCGCACGGCCGCCTGCGCGCCGTCAAGCGCGACATCGCGCGGCTGTACACCGTGATCCGCGAGCGCGAGCTCGGCATCAGCGCCTCCCCGGCGCCCGTCGAGAAGCCCGCGGACAAGAAGAAGTCCAAGAAGGCCGACGAGGCCAAGAAGGCCGCCGAGGCTCCGTCCTCGGACGACCAGAAGGCTGAGGAGAACTGATGGCCAGCACCGAGCAGCCCACGGGCGAGGCCGCGCAGCGCGGCTACCGCAAGTCGCGCATCGGCTACGTCGTCTCCGACAAGATGGAGAAGACCGTCGTCGTCGAGGTCGAGGACCGCGTCAAGCACCCCCTGTACGGCAAGGTGCTGCGCAAGTCCTCGAAGGTCAAGGCGCACGATGAGCAGAACGCCGCCGGCATCGGCGACCGCGTCCTGATCGCAGAGACCCGTCCGACGAGCGCCACGAAGCGCTGGCGCATCGTCGAGATCCTCGAGAAGGCCAAGTAGGCCTCGGCCTCGAAGGAGATCCAGACATGATCCAGCAGGAATCCCGCGTCAAGGTCGCCGACAACACCGGCGCCAAGCAGCTCCTGACCATCCGCGTGCTCGGCGGCTCCGGCCGCCGCTACGCCGGACTGGGCGACACGATCGTCGCCACGGTCAAGGACGCCATCCCCGGTGGTGCGGTCAAGAAGGGCGATGTGGTCAAGGCCGTCATCGTCCGCACCGTGAAGTCCACCCGCCGTCCCGACGGCTCCTACATCAAGTTCGACGAGAACGCAGCAGTCATCCTGAAGAACGACGGCGACCCGCGCGGCACGCGCATCTTCGGTCCCGTCGGTCGCGAGCTCCGCGACAAGCGCTTCATGAAGATCGTCTCGCTCGCACCGGAGGTGATCTGACCCATGGCCAGCATCAAGAAGGGCGACCTCGTCGTCGTCATCGCCGGCGCGCGCGAGTCGCGCGGCGGCGACCGGGGCAAGACCGGCCGCGTGATCGAGGTCCTGCGCGAGCAGGACCGCGTGATCGTGGAGGGCGTCAACCTCGTCACGAAGCACATCAAGGTCGGCCAGACCAACCGCGGCACCCGCACGGGCGGCATCGAGACCCACGAGGCCCCGATCCACATCTCGAACGTGGCGCTCGTCGACCCCGAGTCGAAGAAGCCCACGCGCGTCCGCCGCGACATCACGTCCGTCGAGAAGAACGGCGTCACGACCACGCAGAAGGTCCGCGTCGCCACGAAGTCGGGCAAGGAGATCAAGAGCAATGACTGACACCGCAGTTCGCCTGCCCAGGCTCAAGCAGCAGTACCGCGAGACGATCGTGCCGCAGCTCCGCGAGGAGTTCGGCTACGCCAACGTCATGCAGGTGCCCGGCCTGACCAAGATCGTGGTCAACACGGGCGTCGGCGAGGCCGCGCGCGACTCCAAGGTGATCGAGGGCGCCATCCGCGACCTCACGCAGATCACCGGGCAGAAGCCGATGGTGACCGCCGCTCGCAAGTCGATCGCGCAGTTCAAGCTGCGCGACGGCATGCCGATCGGTGCGCACGTGACGCTCCGCGGCGACCGCATGTGGGAGTTCCTCGACCGTCTGCTGACGCTCGCGCTCCCGCGCATCCGCGACTTCCGCGGCCTGAGCCCGAAGCAGTTCGACGGCAACGGCAACTACACCTTCGGCCTCCAGGAGCAGTCGGTGTTCCACGAGATCGACCAGGACAAGATCGACCGCGTCCGCGGGTTCGACATCACCGTCGTCACGACGGCGAAGTCGGATGACGAGGGTCGTGCGCTGCTCAAGGCGCTCGGCTTCCCCTTCAAGACCGACTCCTGACCCCATCGGCGCCGCCGGCGCCGAGCAGCTTCAAGGTCGTTGTCCGCGGAACGGGCAGCGAAACCAGAACGGAGAACCACCCATGACGATGACCGACCCGGTCGCCGACATGCTGACGCGTCTGCGCAACGCCAACACGGCGATGCACGACGAGGTCACGCTGCCGTCGTCGAACCTCAAGGCCAACATCGCCGAGATCCTCGAGCGCGAGGGCTTCATCTCGGCCTGGAAGGTCGAGGATGCTCGCGTCGGCAAGACGCTGACCCTCAGCCTCAAGTACGGCGGGAACCGCGAGCGCGCGATCTCCGGCCTCAAGCGCGTGTCGAAGCCCGGTCTGCGCGTGTACGCACGCTCGACCGAGATCCCCCAGGTCCACGGCGGCCTCGGCGTCGCGATCCTGTCCACGAGCTCGGGACTCCTCACTGACCGTGAGGCCGAGCAGAAGGGCGTCGGCGGGGAAGTCCTCGCCTACGTGTGGTGAGCTGACATGTCACGAATCGGACGACTCCCCATCGACATCCCCGCTGGTGTCGAGATCACGGTGGACGACGCGGTCGTCACCGTCAAGGGCCCCAAGGGCGAGCTGCAGACCCCGATCGCCAAGCCGATCCAGGTCGAGGTCGCCGACGGCCAGATCCAGGTCACGCGACCGGACGACGAGCGCGAGTCGCGCTCGCTGCACGGCCTGACCCGCACCCTCATCGCCAACGACATCGTCGGCGTCACCGAGGGCTACTCGAAGTCCCTCGAGGTCGTCGGCACGGGCTACCGCGTCGCCGCCAAGGGCACGGGCGTCGAGTTCGCGCTCGGCTTCTCGCACCCGGTCAACGTCGAGCCGCCCGCCGGCATCACGTTCACGGTCGAGGGCAACAACAAGCTCACCGTCAGCGGCATCTCGAAGCAGGCCGTGGGCGAGGTGGCTGCGAACATCCGCAAGCTGCGCAAGCCCGAGCCCTACAAGGGCAAGGGCGTCCGCTACGCGGGCGAGCAGATCCGCCGCAAGGCTGGAAAGGCTGGTAAGTGATGGGCATCGGTACCCGAGGCAAGACCAAGTCGGCTGCCCGTGGTCGTCGCCACGCACGTCTCCGCAAGAAGGTCGTCGGCACCAGCTCGGTGCCGCGCCTGGTCGTCACCCGCTCGGCACGCCACGTGTTCGTGCAGGTCGTCGACGACTCGCAGGGCGTCACCGTCGCCTCGGCGTCGACGATGGAGGCTGACCTCCGCGCGTTCGACGGCGACAAGACGGCGAAGGCCAAGCGCGTCGGCGAGCTCGTCGGCGAGCGCGCCAAGGCGGCAGGCGTCGAGTCTGTCGTGTTCGACCGGGGCGGCAACCGCTACGCCGGTCGCGTCGCGGCCATCGCCGATGGCGCACGAGAGGCAGGGCTGGGACTGTGAGCGAAGAGAACAAGGACACGCAGGTGACGGACACCACGCAGCAGGCTGCGACGGCCGCTCCGGCCGCCGAGGCCGGCCAGTCGTCGGACCACCGCGACGAGCCCCGCGAGCAGCGGCGCGGGAGCCGCGATCGCGGCACGCGCAACGAGCGCGGACGTCGTGACGACCGCACGGAGAACCAGTTCCTCGAGCGCGTCGTGACGATCAACCGCGTCTCGAAGGTCGTCAAGGGCGGCCGCCGCTTCAGCTTCACGGCGCTCGTCGTCGTGGGCGACGGCGACGGCATGGTCGGCGTCGGCTACGGCAAGGCGCGCGAGGTCCCCACGGCGATCTCGAAGGGCGTCGAGGAGGCGAAGAAGAACTTCTTCCGCGTCCCCCGCATCGCCAAGACGATCCCGCACCCGACGCAGGGCGAGGCCGCTGCCGGCGTCGTGCTGCTGCGCCCCGCAGCCGCCGGAACCGGCGTCATCGCGGGCGGCCCCGTGCGCGCCGTCCTCGAGTGCGCCGGCATCCACGACGTGCTGAGCAAGTCGCTCGGCTCGTCGAACTCCATCAACATCGTGCACGCGACGGTGGCCGCGCTGCGCCAGCTCGAGGAGCCGCGTGCGGTCGCCGCACGTCGCGGCCTCCCGCTGGACCGGGTCGTCCCGGAGCGCCTGCTGCGCGCCGAGGCGGAGAACACCAAGCACGACGCCGAGATCGCGAAGGCGGCATCCAAGTGAGCAAGCTGAAGATCACGCAGATCAAGTCTGTGATCAGCGAGAAGCAGTATCAGCGCGAGACGCTGCGCTCGCTGGGCCTCAAGCGCATCGGCCAGTCGGTCGAGCGCGAGGACACCCAGCAGAACCGTGGCTACGTCAACACGGTGCGGCACCTCGTCAAGGTCGAGGAGATCGAGAATGACTGACAAGAACGAGTCGGCCGAGCTGCCGTCGCTCAAGGTGCACCACCTCCGGCCCGCGCCGGGTGCGAAGAAGGCGCGCACGCGCGTCGGTCGCGGTGAGGCGTCGAAGGGCAAGACGGCCGGTCGTGGCACCAAGGGCACCAAGGCCCGCTACTCCGTGCGTCCCGGCTTCGAGGGCGGCCAGCTGACGAGCGTCATGCGCGCTCCCAAGCTGCGCGGCTTCAAGAACCCGTTCCGCACCGAGTACCAGGTCGTCAACGTGGGCCAGCTCGGCGAGCTGTTCCCGAACGGCGGCGACGTCACCGTCGCCGACCTGGTGGCCAAGGGCGCCGTCCGCAAGAACGAGCTCGTCAAGGTGCTCGCAGGCGGCGAGCTCTCGGTCGCGCTGACGATCAGCGTCGACAAGGTCTCGGCTGCGGCAGAGCAGAAGATCGTGGCCGCTGGCGGCTCCGTCAAGTAAGTAGGCTGAGGGGCGGTCCGTGCGCGGGCCGCCCCGATTGCCATTCTCGGAAGGCTGCACGTGTTCAGTGCCATCGCACGCATCTTCAAGACGCGCGACCTGCGTCGGAAGATCCTCTTCACGCTCGCCATCGTGGCGGTGTTCCGGCTCGGGTCGTTCATCCCCGCGCCGTTCGTCGACTACGGCAACGTGCAGGCGTGCATCGCCGCGAACCAGACCGCGACCGGGCTCTACCAGCTGGTGAACCTGTTCTCCGGTGGCGCGCTGCTGCAGCTGAGCATCTTCGCGCTGGGCATCATGCCCTACATCACGGCCGCGATCATCGTGCAGCTGCTCCGCGTCGTCATCCCGCACTTCGAGACCCTCTACAAGGAGGGCCAGTCGGGCCAGGCGAAGCTCACGCAGTACACCCGGTACCTGACGATCGCGCTCGGCGTGCTCCAGTCGACGACGCTCATCACGGTCGCCCGATCGGGCGCGCTGTTCTCGTCCACCGGTGGCCCCTCGCTGCCGCAGTGCCAGAACCTGCTGACGAACGACTCCTGGTGGTCGATCGCGCTCATGATCATCACCATGACCGCAGGCACCGGCCTCATCATGTGGCTCGGCGAGCTCGTCACCGAGCGCGGCGTCGGCAACGGCATGTCCCTCCTCATCTTCACGTCGATCGCCGCCACCTTCCCCGGCGCGCTCGGCATCATCTTCGAGACGCAGGGCCCGAACACGTTCGCGATGGTGCTGCTCGTGGGCGTGCTGATCATGGGTCTCGTCGTCTTCGTCGAGCAGTCCCAGCGGCGCATCCCCGTGCAGTACGCGAAGCGCATGGTCGGTCGGCGGATGTACGGGGGCCAGTCCACGTACATCCCGATCAAGGTCAACATGGCCGGCGTCGTGCCCGTCATCTTCGCCTCCTCGCTGCTGTACCTGCCGGCGCTCGTCGCGCAGTTCAACATGCCCGCCGATGGCACGACGCCGGCCGACTGGGTGCTCTGGGTGCAGGCGAACTTCACGACCGGCAACCACCCGCTCTACATGGCGGTGTTCTTCTTCCTGATCGTGGGCTTCACCTACTTCTACGTGGCGATCACGTTCAACCCCGAGGACGTCGCCGACAACATGAAGAAGTACGGCGGCTTCATCCCGGGCATCCGTGCGGGTCGCCCGACGGCCGAGTACCTCGACTACGTGCTCACGCGCATCACGTTCCCCGGCTCGATCTACCTGGGTCTCGTCGCGCTCATCCCGCTCATCGCGCTCGCGACGGTCGGAGCCAACCAGAACTTCCCGTTCGGTGGCGCATCCATCCTGATCATCGTCGGCGTCGGCCTCGAGACGGTCCGGCAGATCGACGCGCAGCTGCAGCAGCGCCACTACGAAGGGCTCATCCGCTAGATGCCGAACCTCCTCATCGTCGGCCCGCCCGGTGCGGGCAAGGGCACGCAGGCAGCACGGATCGCGGAGGCGCTGGGCGTCCCCGCGGTCTCGACCGGCGACATCTTCCGGCAGAACATCAAGGAGCAGACCGAGCTCGGCAAGCGGGTGACCGCGATCCTCGACGCCGGCGAGTACGTCCCCGACGAGCTCACCAACGAGCTCATCGACGACCGGCTCGCGCAGGCCGACGCCGAGGACGGCTACCTGCTGGACGGGTACCCTCGCACGGCCGGCCAGGTCGAGTTCCTCGACGGCGTGAACCTCCACCGCGGCGAGCAGCTCGACGCGGTCGTCCGCCTCGTCGCGGACACCGACGAGGTCGTCCGCCGGCTGCTGGCCCGAGCCGAGCTGCAGGGCCGCAGCGACGACACGGAGGACGTCATCCGGCACCGCCTCGACGTGTACGAGCGCGAGACGGCGCCGCTCGTGGCGATCTTCGAGGAGCGCGGCCTCGTGGTCGAGGTCGACGGCATCGGACCGGTCGACGAGGTGACCGAGCGCATCCTCGCCGGTCTCGCCGAGCGCGGCATCTCCTCCTGATGCGCGGCCGCGGCCCCTACAAGTCGCGCCGTGAGCTCGCGGCGATGCGCGAGCCCGGCCGCATCACCGCGCTCGCGCTGCAGGCGGTGCAGGCCGAGATCCGCGCGGGCGTCACGACGCTCGAGCTCGACGCCACCGCCGAGCGAGTCATCCGCGAGCACGGGGCGGTGCCGAACTTCCAGCTGGAGCCCGGCTACGAGCACACCCTGTGCGTGAACGTCAACGACGTCGTCGTCCACGGCATCCCCGACGGCCGCGTGCTGCAGCCCGGGGACCTCGTCACGGTCGACTGCGGCGCGACGATCGGCGGATTCCACGGCGATGCGGCGATCAGCGTCGTCGTCCCGGGCGGCGACCCCGAGGTCACGGCACGGCGGGAGCGCCTGAGCGAGGTCACGCGCGGCGCGCTCTGGGCGGGCATCGCCGCGCTCGCCCGCGCGAAGCAGCTGGGCGAGGTGGGCGCCGCCGTGGAGGACCACATCGAGGCGAACAGCGACTTCCACATCGACGAGGACTACATCGGGCACGGCATCGGCACGCGGATGCACGAGGACCCGCCGGTCTTCAACTACCGCACCCGGGTCGTCGGCCCGGCCGTGAAGCCGGGGCTGTGCGTCGCGATCGAGCCGATCATCCACGCGGGGGGAGCGGCCACCACCGTGGACGCCGACGGCTGGACCGTGCGCAGCGCCGACGGCTCCGACGCGTGCCAGTGGGAGCACTCGGTGGCCGTCCACTCCGGCGGGATCTGGGTGCTGACCGCCTTCGACGGCGGGGCGTCGGAGCTCGCGCCGCTCGGCGTCGTGCCGATGCCGATCGCCGAGCGCTGAGCTAGGCGCGGCTCGAGCCGCTGCCCGGCAGCGCCCGGTAGGCGCGCAGGATGTCGACGGTGACGCCCAGCTCCTCCGCGAGCTCGACGTCGTCGCGGGTCCACGCGCAGGCCGCGCGCAGGGCGGCCGGGTCGATCAGCACGCGGGCGGCGAAGCCCTCGGCGGCGCGCTCCGCGGCCGCTGAGGTGCCGACGTGCATCCGCAGCGCGTGGCCGAGCTCGTGGGCGAGGACGCAGCGCTCCTCCACGGGGGTGAGCCCGGGTGCGAGCAGGATGCGCCGCCGCGGGTCGTCGTACGCTCCGAGCCAGCCGCTCGGGAGCCGGGCGGTGCGCACCTCGACCCCCGCTTCGCCGCAGAGGCCGAGCAGGTCACTCAGCGTGGGGCTCGTCCCGTCGAGCGACGCCGCGCCTCGCCGCAAGTCCATCCAGCTGCTCCTCGGATCCGCCGTCGTGGATGGCGGTGACGGTAGCGGGGCCCGCTGACATGCCGCCGACGCGGACGTGCGCGGCGAGGGTCGCGATCGCGGCGTCGGCAGCGAGGTGGCGGCGATCGAGCGGGACCTTCGACAGCAGCTCGGCCATGATCGCGACCCACAGCTCGACGTCGGGATCCTGCGGCTGCGCATCGGTGGCGACGCCCAGGGCCGTGAGCAGCCTGCGCAGCACATCCTCCTGCGGGGCCCCGGAGCCGCGCTCGATGTTGCTGACCGTCGTGCGGTCGACATCGGCGAGCTCGGCGAGCGCCTTCTGGCTGAGGCCCCGCCGCAGCCGGGCCGGTCGCACGAGCTCGCCGTAGCGCGAGCGCTCGGACGCGGTGGCACCGCGAAGGTGGATCGACATCGTGGCCCTCCTCTGTCGTCGACAGCGTAGCCGTCCGCGCGTCGCGGTCCGAGCCTCGATCCCCACACGGAGCCGAGAACCGCTGCGTCTCCGCCGCATGGTTGTGGAGAATCTCTTGCGCGGATGTCGAAGTCCAGGCATACTTTGCGACATGGACGTCGAATCCCGCATCGGACCTTCGCTCGCGGCCCTCCGACGGGGCGCGATGCTCAGCCAGGCAGAGCTCGCCCGGCTCGCCGGCACGCCTGTGTCGACGGTGCACGGCATCGAGCTCGGCACGATCGAGCCGCCCACCGTGCTCGTGGAGCGGCTGGCCGCCGCCATCGCGATCCGATTGCGCGACGAGCCGCGATGACGGAGCGCGGCGGCTCACCGACTCGTGCCGACCGGCACGGGCACCCGACAAGCGGGTGCGACGAAGGAGGAAGCACATGCACATGGAATCTCGCAGGGCGCGCGTCGCGGTCTGGACCGCGTCCGCTGCCGTCAGCGTCGTCGGCGTGGCGATCGCGGGGCTGTCGCTCGCGTGGCTGGTCGGCAGCTTCGGGCTGTCCGCGGCCGCGGCGTCGCAGATCGTCACCGCGGTCGAGATCGGCGGCGCAGCGCTGGCCGTCGTCTCGATCGTCCTCGGCGGCGGGATCGCGGGCGCCGTCATCTCGACGATCGTCTGGTACCTCAAGCGCAAGCTGCGCAAGCTGGCGATCGCCTGACATGGGTGCGACCGGCACGCTCGCCCCCCCGATCGGCCGTGCTCCGGTCGGTCGGCGTGTCGGTCGCGCTCGCGGCGCTCGCGCTCGGCCTCGTGGCGGCGTCCGCGGCCGCATCCGGCGGCGGCATCGCCGCGCGCAACGCCGTCGCCCTCGCGGCCGGCGACCTCGACACGAGCGTGCTCGCCGGTGCTCGCGACGCCCTCTCCATCGCCCTCCGCAACCTCGGTGCCGTCGCGCTGCTCGCGGCAGGCGCGCCGCTGCTGGCCACGCTCACGCTCGTCGCCCTGCCCGTGCTCGGCATCGGACTGGGCCTGTCCGCAGCTGCGGTGGTCGAGGCGCTCGGCCCGGTCGAGACGCTGCAGCGCGTAGCGCCCTACATCGCGTTCGAGCTGACGGGCGTCGTGCTGGCCGCGGCGTCGGGCATCCTGCCCACCGTCCACGCGCTCGCGATGGCCGCCCGCCGGGGCTCGGCATCGCTGCCGCGCTCGTACGCGAGCGCGCTGCCCGCAAGCCTCGCGCTCACCCTGGTCGCGGCGCTGCTGATCGTCATCGCCGCGTGCATCGAA
>JBAZPY010000002.1:0-18108 GCA_041645515.1 Agrococcus sp. | reverse complement strand
CGTCGACACGTACCGGGCGTCGCGGAAGATCCGGCGACTGCTCCGCGAGCGGGACCAGCGGTGCCGATGGCCCGGCTGCAACGCCAAGGCCGAGCACGCCGACCTCGACCACACCATCCCCTGGGCGGAGGGCGGCACCACCACCATCGGCAACCTCGCCCACCTCTGCCGCCGACATCACATGCTCAAAGGGGCGATCCTCGCGCACGGCAAGCACTGGAGCGTCCGCCAGCTCGGGCACGGCGTGCTCGAATGGATTTCCCCCGACGGCCGCGTCTACGTCGACGAACCGGACCCGGTCGGGCCCCGGTTCGCCGAGAGCCACAGCGAATGGCTCTGGAAGGGCATGATCGGGCCGTTGCCCGAGACACCCTTCTAGACGTTCGGTCTCCGGGACGAACTCCCTCACAGCGGCCGGGAGTAGCGTTCCGGTGTGCACGAGAGGTTGATCACCCGTCCGCGCCGGCAGGGCTCGGCCCGGCTCGGTGCCGCGCTCGTCGCCGCCGCGACGGTCTCCCTCGCCGCCTGCGTCGCGATGCCATCGACCACGCCCGACGACCCGGCCATCCCCGCCAGCGCGACGCCGGTCTTCAGCAACCTGGCGCCTGCGCCGACGACGAACGGGCCGACTCAGCCGCCGGTGCCGACGACCGCGCCCGGCGAGTTCTCCTACGGCGACACGGTGACGATCCATACGGATCGGGGCTCCACCTGGGAGGTCACGGCGCTGCGCTCGATCGACCCTGCCGACGACGTCGCTGCCATGACGGGCGCCGCGCCGCGATCGGGCGAGCGCTTCGTGATCCTCGAGCTCGAGATCGAGAACGTCGGCGTCATCACCACGCATCCGATGCACGACATGACCTTCGCGTATCAGCCGGACGGCGGCCCGTTCACCGACCAGAACTCCGCCTCGACGGCGGCGGCACCGAACGACCTCGGGTACATCTGGGAGTTCGCGCCCGGCGACCGCCACGTCGCGCAGGTGATCGTCGCGGTCCGCGAGGACGACCCGACCGGCTCGTGGGTCATCAGCCCGTCGGAGTCTGGGATCGACGGCGCGACGCTGTACCGCTGGCGCTGAGCGGTGCGCGCGGATCTCGATACGCGGCCGGGCTGCGCCCGGCTGCTACTCGATCAACGGCGGTAGGGGCGGCTGCGCCCGGCAGCTACTCGATCAACGGCGGTAGGGGCGGCTGCGCCCGGCAGCTACTCGATCGACGGGGGTAGGGGCGGGCACCGCCCGGCTGCTACTCGATCAACGGGAAGGGGCGGGAGGGTCAGAGCTGGCAGCCGGGGCACCAGTAGAGCTTGCGGCCCTGCATCGTCTCGAGCGCGATGGGCGTGCCGCAACGGCGGCACGGCAGCCCCTCGCGCTTGTAGACCCAGTGCCGGTCGGCGCGGTTCGCGAGCGCCGCTGCCCGGCGCGCGCCGCGCAGCCCGTCGATGGTGAGCATCTGGCCCGTCTCGACGCCGATGCGCAGCAGCTTCACCCAGTCGTGCCACAGCGCGCGCAGCTCGTCCTCCGGCACGGCGCTGCCGGGCCGGTGCGGGTCCATGCGAGCGCGGAACAGCAGCTCGGCTCGGTAGACGTTGCCGATCCCGGCGACCACCGACTGATCCATCAGCAGCTGCCCGATCGCCTGCCCAGACCGCGACGCGCGCTCGACGAACCGGTCCTCCGCGCGACGGCGCGACTCGGTCGGTGCCTGCGGATCCGGTCCCAGCCGGTCGGCGAGCGCCCGCACCTGCGACGGCTCGAGCACCTCGCACACCGTCGGCCCGCGCAGGTCGGCGACGGCCGTCGCGGTGAGGATGCGCACGCGCACCTGCCCGACCGGGTCCGGCGGGAACTCCACGACCTCGCTCGCCGTCTCGCGCTCCCCCGCCAGCAGCCGCGCGAGCCGCGGCGCGCCGATCGAGGCGATCGAGTCCTCGTGCTCCCCATCGACGCCGGCGCCGCGCATGCCGGTCTGCCCCATGCGGCCGACACTCGCGAGGATCGTCGGGTCCACCGAGATGGCGCCCGCGAAGTCCCAGGCGCCGTAGATGCCCAGGTGCACGTGCAGCACACGGTCCGGCGCGGAGGCGGTGCCGTCGAAGCCGAGCAGCAGGTGCTTCCCGATCGCCTCCGACGACGTCATCGCGCGGCCGTCCAGCTCGGCGGCCCCCACCTCGAAGCGGCCCTGCGGGCTGGAGACGGCCGCGGTACTGCCCACGAAGTTCGCTGCGAACTGGCGGGCGATGCGATGGACGGAGTGGCCCTCAGGCACGGAACCGCGCCGTCATCAGCGGACCTCGTGGCATCAGCGGATCTCGTGGCATCAGCGGATCTCGTGGCCCGCGATGCCGCCGGTCGTCTCGTACTCGCCGAGCTGCGCGATGCGCCGGGCATGCCGCTCGGCGCCCGTGAAGGGCGTGGCGAGGAACGCGTCGATGATGTCGAGCATCTCCTCCTCGGAGTGCTGCCGGGCGCCGACCGCCACGACGTTCGCGTCGTTGTGCTCGCGAGCGAGCTCGGCGGTCGTCAGGCTCCAGGCGAGCGCGGCGCGAGCGCCCTCGACCTTGTTCGCCGCCATCTGCTCGCCGTTGCCCGAGCCGCCGAACACGACGCCGAGCGCCTCGACGCCCGCGCGCTGATCGCGCACGACCGCGCGGGCCGCGTTGATGCAGAAGGCCGGGTAGTCGTCCTCGGCGTCGTACTCGGTGGGCCCGTGGTCGACCACCTCGTGGCCGAGCGCCTCGAGGTGCGCGACGAGCCGCTTCGACATCTCGAAGCCGGCGTGGTCGGTGGCGACGTGGACGCGCATCATGCCTCCTGCTGCTCGAGCTCGGCGCGATCGAACACGGGCCCGCGGGTGCGGGAGCGCTTGAGCTCGAAGAAGCCGTCGACCGATGCCGCGGCGACCACGCCGTCGAACAGCCGCAGCGCCTCCTCGCCCGTGGGCGCGGGGCTGACGACCGGGCCGAAGAACGCGACGTCGTCGACGGCGACCACGGGCGTGCCGACGTCGTCGCCGACCAGGTCGATCGCCGCCTGGTGCGTGCCGCGCAGGGTCTCGTCGTGCGCGTCCGTCTCCTCCGCGAGCGACGCGTCGAGGCCGACCTCGGCGAGCGACTCGGCCACGATCGCGTCATCGTCCTTGCGGCGGTCGTGGTGGATGCGCGAGCCGAGCGCGTCGTACAGCGGCTTCACGACGGCGTCGCCACCTGCCTCGCGCGCCGCGGTCACGAGGCGCGTGAGCCGCATCGAGCGCGGCATGCGCGCCATGTACGCCTCCGGCAGGTCGCGGCCCTCGTTCAGCACCGCGAGGCTCATCACCTGCCAGTCCACGTCCAGGCCGCGCACGTCGGCGACCTCGCCGAGCCAGCGCGACGTCATCCATGCCCACGGGCAGGTCGGGTCGAACCACATCCGCACGCGGGGCTGAGCCCCTACGGCGGTCGTCTGCGGGGTGGATGCACTCATGCCTCGATGCTATCGACGGCACGGCGGAGGCCGGGCCGCGCGGCACTACGCTGGTCGCACCTGCGTTCACAGCCCCAGAAGTCACCGCACGAACCACACTGCACGAATCACACAAGGAGTCCAGCGTGCCCGGAGAGAACCTCACTCGCGTCGAGGCCCAGGAGCGCGCTGCGCTCGTCCAGGTCGAGAGCTACGACGTCGCCCTCGACCTCACGACCGGCGACGAGGTCTTCCGCTCCACCTCGACCGTCCGCTTCACCGCAGAGGCCGGCGCGTCGACGTTCATCGACCACATCTCCCGCACCGTCCACTCCGTCACGCTCAACGGCACCGAGCTCGACGTCGCGAGCGTCAACGATGGCGTGCGCATCCAGCTCGACGATCTCGCGGCCGAGAACGAGCTCACCGTCGTCTCCGACGCCCTCTACGTCAACACCGGCGAGGGCCTCCACCGCTTCGTCGATCCCGTCGACGGCGAGGTCTACCTCTACTCGCAGTTCGAGGTGCCCGATTCGCGCCGCGTGTTCGCCGTGTTCGAGCAGCCCGACCTGAAGGCCACGTTCCGCTTCACCGTCACCGCGCCCGCGCGCTGGCAGGTCGTCTCGAACCAGCCCACGCCCGAGCCGGTCGTCGAGGGCGACACCGGCACCTGGCGCTTCGAGCCGACGCCGCGCATCTCCAGCTACATCACCGCGCTCGTCGCCGGACCATACGAGGTGACGCGCTCGGAGCTCACCTCGAGCGACGGCCGGGTCGTGCCGCTCGGCATCTTCTGCCGCGCCTCGCTCGCCGAGCACATGGACGCCGACTACATCTTCGACACCACGCGCAAGGGCTTCGCGTTCTTCGAGTCGCAGTTCGGCGTGCCGTACCCGTTCGAGAAGTACGACCAGCTGTTCGTGCCGGAGTTCAACGCGGGCGCGATGGAGAACGCCGGATGCGTGACCTTCACCGAGTCGTACGTGTTCCGCGCCCAGGTGACCGACGCCATCCGCGAGCGCCGGGTCGTGACGGTGCTGCACGAGCTCGCGCACATGTGGTTCGGCGACCTCGTCACGATGCGCTGGTGGAACGACCTGTGGCTGAACGAGTCGTTCGCCGAGTGGGCGTCGACGCTCGCGACGGCCGAGGCGACCGAGTGGACGAACGCCTGGACGACGTTCCAGGCGATGGAGAAGACCTGGGCCTACCGCCAGGACCAGCTCCCCTCGACGCACCCGATCGTCGCCGAGATCCGCGACCTCGAGGACGTGCAGGTCAACTTCGACGGCATCACGTACGCGAAGGGCGGCTCGGTGCTGAAGCAGCTGGTCGCGTGGGTGGGCCTCGAGGCCTTCATGCAGGGCGTCGGCGCGTACTTCCGCAAGCACGCGTGGGGCAACACCGAGCTCGCCGACCTGCTCGCCGAGCTCGAGACCGCGAGCGGCCGCGACCTCACCGAGTGGAGCCGCCTGTGGCTCGAGACGGCCGGCGTCAACACGCTGCGCCCGCGCATCGAGACGACCGCCGACGACATCATCTCGTCGTTCGCGATCGAGCAGACCGGCCCCGCCGAGTGGCCGACGCTGCGCCCGCACCGCCTCGCGATCGGCTTCTACCAGGAGCAGGACGGCGCGCTCCGCCGCACCCACCGCGTCGAGCTCGACGTCGACGGCGCCGAGACGGCCGTGCCGTCGCTCGTGGGCCACATCCGCCCCGACCTGATCCTCATCAACGACGAGGACCTCGCGTACGCGAAGATCCGCCTCGACGAGTCGTCGATGCGGACGGCGCTCCTGGGCCTGCGCACGATCGAGGACCCGCTCGCGCGCGCCCTCGTCTGGGGCGCGGCGTGGGACGCGACGCGCGACGCCGAGACGCCCGCGAGCGACTACGTCGAGCTGGTGCTCGCCAACATCGGCGCCGAGACCGAGTCGACGACCATCCGGCTCGCGCTCTCGCAGCTCGGCCTCGCGGCGCGCTCGTACGTGCACCCGTCGCGCCGCACCGAGACGATCCGGCGCGTGGGCGACGGCCTGTGGGAGCTCGCGTCGACCGCCGAGGCGGGGTCGGATGCGCAGTTCCAGTTCGCGGGCGCGTTCGCCGGCCTCGCGTCGACGCCCGAGCACGTCGAGATCCTGCGCGGCCTGCTGAGCGGCGCGACCGCGCTCAGCGGCCTCGAGATCGACGCCGACCTGCGCTGGCAGCTGCTCGACGGCCTCGTGCTGAACGGCGCCGCCGGCGAGGCGGAGATCGCCTCGGAGCTCGCGGCCGACGACACCGCGACCGGCCGGCAGTTCGCCGCCCGCGCACGTGCGACCATCGCGACGCCGGAGGCGAAGGAGGCCGCGTTCGCCTCGGTCGTCGACGAGGCGGGCGCGTCGAACATGATCGTGCGCTACACGGGCCTCGGGCTCGCGCACGTCAACGACGCCTCCGTGCTGTCGGGGCTCGTCGCGCGCTACCACGACGCCATCCAGCAGATCTGGGAGTCGCGCACCTACCAGGTGGCCGAGGGCCTGCTCGTCGGCCTCTACCCGGCGGCCCTCGCGAGCGAGGAGCTCGCCCAGGCGACTCGCGCCTGGCTTTCGGCGAACACGTCGGCGGTGCCGGCGCTGCGCCGCATCGTCGTCGAGCACCTCGCCGGCGTCGAGCGGGCGCTCGCCGCGCAGGAGCGGGACGCCTGATCGGAGCAGTGATGCTGTCGGAGACGAGCACACCGGGCGGTGTGAACTGGGCCGCCGTCGGCGAGTGGTGGGGCGTCTGGGGACCGCCGATCGGCGTGCTGCTCGTCATCATCGGCGCGTTCATCGCCTTCTACATCGTGCGGGCGCTGATCGGCCGCGTGGTCGGCGGCGTCGTGAGCGGCGTCAAGCGCCGCGCCGACGCCGCCGACACCGAGGCGCTCTCGAACTCGCCGCTCGCGCAAGTGCGGGTCGTGCAGCGCACCCGGGCGATCGGCTCCGTGCTCAACACGATGGTGGCGTGGGTGATCGGCGCGATCGCGCTCATCCTCATCCTGAGCGTGCTGGGGGTCGAGCCGGCCTCGCTCGTGGCGATGGCCGGCTTCCTCGGCGCCGCCGCGGGCATCGGCGCGCAGGGCGTCATCAAGGACTTCCTCAACGGCCTGTTCATGGTCTTCGAGGACCAGGTGGGCATCGGCGACCTCGTCGACCTCGGGGAGGTGTCGGGCGTGGTCGAGTCCGTCGGCATCCGGGTCACCCAGGTGCGCGACGTGCACGGCACGCTCTGGTACGTGCGCAATGGCGAGATCGTGCGGGTCGGCAACAAGTCGCAGGGCTGGGCCCGCGTGATCATCGATCAGGCCGTGCCGTATCACGCCGACGTCGACCTGGTCGAGCAGCGGCTGCTCGACGTCGCGACCGCGATGAGCGAGGAGCCCGCCTGGACGGGCCGCGTGATCGACAAGCCCGAGACCTGGGGCATCGAGTCGGTCTCCCCCGAGGCGGTCGTGCTGCGGCTCGTCGTCCGCACCCGGGCGAACGCTCGCGACGACGTCGCGCGCGAGCTGCGCCGTCGCGTGAAGGCGGGGCTCGACGAGCTCGGCCTCGACCTGCCGTCGGTGCAGAAGGTCGTCGGCGAGGGGCTGGAGGCGCAGCCGTGATCCAGTCCCTGCACGACGCGGTCGGCGGCGAACCCTTCTTCCGCCGGCTCGTCCACGAGTTCTACGAGCGCGTCTGGGCCGACGACGTGCTGCGGCCGATGTATCCGCAGGACGATCGCGCCGGCGCCGAGGACCGCTTCCGCATGTTCCTGGAGCAGTACTGGGGCGGCGCGCAGACGTACAGCGAGCAGCGCGGGCACCCGCGCCTGCGCATGCGCCACGCGCCCTTCCCGGTCGACCCGGTCGCGCGCGAGCGCTGGCTCGCGTGCATGCGCGGCGCGCTCGACGTGCTCGACCCCGCGCCGCTGCACCGCGCCGAGCTCGACGAGTACTTCGAGCGGGCCGCGACGGCCATGCTGAACCGCAATCCGCTCATCCGCTGACCGAAGGAGCACCGGTGCCCGCCGAGGACGTCGTCATCATCGGGGCCGGCCTCGCCGGGCTCGCCACCGCGTGCGAGGCGCTCGACCGGGGCCGCACGGTGCGCATCGTCGAGCAGGAGGGACCGCAGTCGATCGGCGGGCAGGCGTACTGGTCGTTCGGCGGACTGCTGCTCGTCGACTCCCCCGAGCAGCGCCGGCTCGGCATCGCCGACTCCCCGGACCTCGCGCGCGCCGACTGGCTGCACGCGGCGGGGTTCGACCGCGACGAGGATGCCTGGGCCCGGCAGTGGGCGGACGCCTACCTCGATTTCGCCCACCGCGACCTGCGCCCCTGGCTGCGCTCGCTCGGCGTCCGCCTCTTCCCCGTCGTCGGGCATGCGGAGCGCGGCGCCCGCACCGCCGGCGGGCACGGCAACACCGTGCCCCGCTTCCACATCGTCTGGGGCACCGGCCCGGGTCTCGTGGCGCCCTTCACCCGACGGCTGCGGGATGCCGCCGCCGACGGCCGCGCGCGCCTCTCGTTCCGGCACCGAGCGACCCGGCTGCTCGTCGAGGGCGGCCGCGTCGTGGGCGTCGCCGGCGACCGGCTCGCACACGACGTCACCGTGCGCGGCGAGCCATCGAGCCGCGAGGCGGTGGGCTCGTTCGAGCTGCGCGCAGCGTCGGTGGTGGTCGCCACCGGCGGCATCGGCGGCGAGCTCGAGCGGGTGCGGGAGGTCTGGCCCGCGCGCCTCGGCACCGCGCCCCGTGAGGCGGTCCGCGGGGTGCCGCTGCACGTCGACGGCTCGGGGCTCGCGATCGCGAACGACGCTGGGGCCCGGCTCGTGAACGGCGACCGGATGTGGCACTACACCGAGGGCATCGCCAACTGGGACCCGGTGTGGCCGCAGCACGGCATCCGCATCCTGCCCGGCCCCTCGAGCCTCTGGCTCGACCACCGCGGCCGCCGGCTGCCGTCGCCGAACTACCCCGGCTTCGACACGCTCACGACGCTCGAGCACCTGCGGTCGGTGGGCGCCGAGCACTCGTGGTTCGTGCTCACGCAGTCGATCGTCGAGAAGGAGTTCACCCTCTCGGGCTCCGAGCAGAACCCTGACCTCACGGGCAGGAGCGTGCGCAGGCTCGCGCAGCGCGTGCTGCCGGGGGCGCCCGCGCCGGTGCAGGCGTTCCTGGACCACGGCGAGGACTTCGTCGTCGCCGGCAGCCTCACCGAGCTGCTCGACGGCATGCAGCGGCTGGAGGCCGGCATCGACCGCGCGGCGGTCGTCGCGGCCATCGAGGAGCGCGACGCCGCGGTCGCCGACCCCGCCTCGACCGACCCCCAGGCGGTCGAGATCCGGCGGGCGCGCGAGTACGTCGGCGACCGGCTCGTCCGCACGGCCGCCCCGCACCGCATCCTCGACGAGCGCCACTGGCCGCTCATCGCCGTGCGACTGCGCACGCTCACCCGCAAGACCCTCGGCGGCATCCAGACCGACCTCGACTCGCGCGCGCTCGGCGCGGGCGGCGCGCCCATCCCCGGGCTCTTCGCGGTCGGCGAAGCGGCGGGCTTCGGCGGCGGCGGCGTGCACGGCTACCGAGCGCTCGAGGGCACGTTCCTCGGCGGATGCCTGCACACCGGCCTGCGGGCGGGCCGCGCCGTCTGAACGTCCGAAGCGCCCCGCCGTCAGGCGGGGCGCTTCGTGATGGCTCAGCGGCTGAAGTTGCCGCGGTAGTGCTCGTACACCCAGCCGACCATCACGATGACGAACAGACCGGCACCGATCGGGATCAGGAACGTCGGGCCCGCGATCGACAGGAACATGAGCGCGAACGCCGCAGCGAGCGAGATCGGCCACCAGCTCCAGGGCGAGAAGTGGCCCTCGTCCGGGTCCCCGTCGTCGATGTCGGCGTCGAGGCGGTCGGCGGGCATCTCACCGTGCTGGCTGCGACGGGTCAGCACGAGGTAGAAGGCGATGAACACCGACATGATGCCCGTGAGCGCGAGGCCCAGGGTGCCCGCCCACTCGACGCGGCCGTCGTACGCCGCCATGTGCCACAGCGTGTACGCCGCAGCCGACAGGAAGAAGAAGGCCGCCAGGACCCCCAGGATGATGATGTTCGAGCGCATGTCAGCGCACCTCTCCGTCTGCCAGGTCGACGACGGGGCGCTGCGGGGCGTCCTTGAGCGGACCGACGCCGCCCACGCCGTACTGCGGCCCCGCGTTCGGGTGGTGGAGGTCGAAGGCCGGCGACTCCGAGCGGATGCGCGGGATCGAGGTGAAGTTGTGCCGCGGCGGCGGGCAGCTGGTCGCCCACTCGAGCGAGCGTCCGGTGCCCCACGGGTCGTCGACCGTGACCTTCGGCGCGGTGCGCGCGGTGATCCAGACGTTCCAGAGGAACGGCACCATCGACAGCGCCAGCAGCATCGCGCCGACGGTCGAGACCTGGTTCATCCAGGTGAAGCCGTCCTCCTGCAGGTACGTGTAGTAGCGGCGCGGCATGCCGATGACGCCCAGCCAGTGCTGGATCAGGAACGTCATGTGGAAGCCGAGGAACAGCATCCAGAAGTGCACGTGGCCGAGCCTGTCGTTGAGCATCTTGCCGGTCCACTTCGGCCACCAGAAGTAGAAGCCCGAGAACATCGCGAACACGACCGTGCCGAACACGACGTAGTGGAAGTGCGCCACCACGAAGTAGGTGTCCGAGACCTGGAAGTCGAGCGGCGGCGAGGCGAGGATCACGCCGGTGAGGCCGCCGAACGTGAACGTCACGAGGAAGCCGAGCGCCCACAGCATGGGCGACTCCCATGTGATGGAGCCTCGCCACATCGTGCCGATCCAGTTGAAGATCTTCACACCGGTGGGCACCGCGATCAGCATCGTCATGAGCGCGAACCACGGCAGCAGCACCGTGCCGGTGACGTACATGTGGTGGGCCCACACCGTGACCGAGAGCGCGGCGATCGCGATCGTCGCGCCGACGAGCGTGTTGTAGCCGAAGATCGGCTTCCGCGAGAACACCGGGATGACCTCGGAGATGATGCCGAAGAACGGCAGCGCGATGATGTACACCTCCGGGTGGCCGAAGAACCAGAAGAGGTGCTGCCACAGGACGACGCCGCCGTTGGTCGGGTCGAAGATGTTCCCGTCGAAGATGCGGTCGATCGCGAGGCCGAACAGCGCGGCGGCGAGGACCGGGAACGCGATGAGGACGAGGAGCGACGTGACCAGCGTGTTCCAGGTGAAGATCGACATCCGGAACATCGTCATGCCGGGCGCGCGCATCGTCATGATCGTGGTGGTGAAGTTCACCGCACCCATGATCGTGCCGAAGCCCGAGAGCGCGAGGCCGAGCACCCACAGGTGACCGCCGATGCCGGGCGAGAACGCGTCGTCGCTCAGCGGCGTGTAGGCGGTCCACCCGAACGAGGCCGCGCCCTGCGGGGTGAGGAAGCCCGCGACCGCGATCATCGAGCCGAACGAGAACATCCAGAACGCGAGCGCGTTGAGGCGCGGGAATGCGACGTCCGGGGCACCGATCTGCAGCGGCATGAGCACGTTCGCGAAGCCGGCGAAGAGCGGCGTCGCGAACATCAGCAGCATGATCGTGCCGTGCATCGTGAAGAGTTGGTTGTACTGCTCCTCCGTCGGCACGATCTCCAGGCCCGGCGCGAACAGCTGGGCGCGGATCAGCAGCGCCAGCACACCGCCGATCAGGAAGAAGATGAACGATGTGATCAGGTACATGTACCCGATGGTCTTGTGGTCAGTGGAGGTGATCCACTTCACCATGATGTTGCCCTTGCGCGCCGCGGTCGGGCTGACCGTGGTGCGAGGCGTCGCCGTGGTGGTCATTCGGTGCCCTCATCTTCGTTGGTCGTGTCCACGTCCTCGTCGCGGCCCGGGTCGATGTTGCCGGCGCCGGTGGCCGGGTTCAGCGACTCGTCGAGCGCGCCGACGTTGCCCTGCTGCTCGAGGCTCTCGAGGTAGGCGTCGTACTCCGCGGGGCTGACCAGCTCGACGTTGAAGAGCATCGCCGAGTGGTACTCGCCGCACAGCTCTGCGCACTTGCCCGTCAGGGTGGCCTCCTGGTCGCCCGTCTCGACGTACATCCGGTTCGTGACGCCCGGCAGCATGTCCTTCTTGTAGAGGAACTCGACGATCCAGAACGAGTGCGCGACGTCGCGCGCCTCGAGCGTGATCTCGATGGACGAGTTCGTCGGCAGATACAGGGTCGGCAGGGTGCTCGCGTCGAGCTGGCCGGAGTCGGGCTCCTTCTGCACCTGGATGCCCTGGTAGTACACCGGGTCCTGGCCCTCGCGCTCGTAGACGAAGTCCCACGCCCAGCGCTTGCCGTAGGCGGTGACCGAGTAGTCGGGATCCTCGATGGGCTCCTCGATGATCGCCTGGTCACGCGCGGTGAAGGCGAAGAAGCCCGCGACGAGGATCACGGGGACGATCGTGAAGAAGATCTCGATCGGCATGTGGTAGCGCAGCTGCACCGGCAGCCCGGTCTGCCCACGGCGACGGCGGTAGGCGACGGCGGCCCAGATCATGAGGCCCCAGGTGATGATGCCGACGGCGAGCAGCACGATCCAGGAGGTCGTCCACAGGCCCATGATGCGGTCCACGCGGTCCGTCAGGCCGGGCGTCGAGGGCATCCATCCCTGCTGCTGGGCCTGAGTGCATCCGGCAAGCGCAAGAGCGACCACCACCGCCACTGGGGCGGCGATCCAACGGGTTCGACGATTGCGCAATGTCTTCCTCCGGCTCGGTCAGCGTCTCCATCGATCCTAGTACCCACAGACCACGCTCAGGAGCCTGCCACGCGCCTCATGATCGCCCGTGGAACAGCGACACGCCGCCGACCCGATGGGGATCGACGGCGCGTCGGCGGTAGGCGCTGGGCGCCTAGTGGAAGGAGTCCCCGCAGGCGCAGGAGCCCTGCGCGTTGGGGTTGTCCATCGTGAAGCCCTGCTTCTGGATGGAGTCCTCGAAGTCGATGCTCGAGCCGTCGAGGTAGGGCACGCTCATGCGGTCGACGACCACCTCGACGCCGTCGAAGTCGCGCACGACGTCGCCGTCGAGGGTGCGCTCGTCGAAGTAGAGCTGGTAGATGAGGCCCGAGCATCCGCCGGGCTGCACGGCGACGCGGAGGCGCAGATCGTCGCGGCCCTCCTGGTCGAGCAGCCGGCGCACCTTGTCGGCGGCCGTGTCGGTCAGGGTGACGCCGTGCGTCGCGGGCATGGCAACCTCGGACACCTGCTGATCCGTCATGTGCGGCTCCTCTCGTCAGACTCTGCCTGGACAACGCCGGGCGGAGGCAGTCTATTCCGTGCGGTCGCCCGCGCGGGCGAGCAGCAGCGCCTCGGCGCCGATCGCGCGCCGAAGCACGCCGAGGTGCTGCGACTCGTTGGGGCTGTGCGCCATGGTCGCCGGGTCCTCGATGCCGGTGACGAGGATCTGCGCCGCCGGGAACTGCTGGACGAGGTCGGCGATGAACGGGATGGACCCGCCGATGCCGGCCTCGACCGGCTCCGCGCCCCACGCATCCGCCATCGCCTGCTTCGCCTCGGTCGCGCCCCAGCCGGTCGCGTCGACGAGGAACGGGTCGCCGAGGTCGATGCTGTCGAGCTCGATGTGCGCGCCGAACGGCGTGTGGGCTCGGATGTGCCGCTCGATCGCCGCGAACGCGTCGGCGGCCGACTGGCCGGGAGCGATGCGGGTCGAGAGCCGGAACCGCACGGTCGGCAGGATCGTGTTGGATGCGTCGGGCACGCTCGGCGCGTCGACGCCGGTGATCGTGGCGGCCGGCTTCGCCCACAGGCGACGCAGCAGCGGGCCGGTGCCGACGAGCTCGACGCCCTCGAGCACGGCGGCCTCCTCGCGCAGCCGCTCCTCGGACTGCTCGGGCACGTCGAGGTCGGCCTCCGTGAGGCCCTCGATCGCGACGGAGCCCCGCTCGTCCCAGAAGCTGGCGGCGAGCTTCGAGAACGCCATCATCGCATCGGGCACCGCGCCGCCGTACATGCCCGAGTGGCTCGCGTGGCCGAGCGTCGTGAGGCGCACGTCGAGGGCGACGTTGCCGCGCAGCGCGACCGTGAGCGACGGGACCTCGGTCGACCAGTTGTCGCTGTCGGCGACCACGATGAGGTCGGCGCTCAGCACGTCGGCGTGCTGCTCGAGGAAGCGCTTGAAGGAGCGCGAGCCGTGCTCCTCCTCCCCCTCGATGAAGAGCGCGATGCCGACCTCCGGGTCGAGCACCTCGGCGAGCGCGCGGATCGCGGCGATGTGCGTGATGACGCCCGCCTTGTCGTCGGAGGCGCCGCGGCCGCGCAGGCGGCCGTCGATCTCGGTCGGCTCGAACGGCGGCGTCGCCCAGAGCGCCTCGTCGCCCCAGGGCTGCACGTCGTGGTGCGCGTACAGCAGCACCGATGGCTTGCCGTTCCTGGCCGCCCGGGTCGCGAGCACGGCGGGCTGGCCGAGCGCGTCGGTGTCGCCGATGGGGGCGCGCTCGATCGAGACCCGCTCGAACACGCCGGTGCCCTCCGCGAGCGCGGCGACGGCCTCGGCGCTCGCCTGCACGTGCGCAGGGTCGTACGCGTCCCACGCGACGCTCGGGATGCGCACGAGCGCCTTCAGGTCGTCGACGGCGCGGTCGAAGCCCGCCTCGACGGCGGCGAGCACCGCGCGGTCGCGGTCGGAGAGGTCGGTCTGGAGGGTCATGCGCTCGATCCTAGGCGGCGCGCTGGCACGTGGGCGGCGGTACCATGGGACGCATCCGTCGACGCAACCGCGTCGCCGCGACCGCAAGCCGAGAAGGACCTCACGTGCCGCTCTTCAGCCGCTCCGACGCCAGCAAGGCTCAGCCCGAGCCTCAGCCGGAGGTGCGCCGCACGCCGAAGCAGTCCGAGCAGGTCGCGCGCAACCGCCGCCCGCTCGTGCCCTCCGACCGCAAGGAGGCGCGCAGGCAGTCGGCCGACAAGATGCGCGCCGAGCGCGAGAAGGCCCGCCGCGGCTTCGAGCAGGGCGACGAGAAGTACCTGCCGGCGCGCGACAAGGGGCCGGTGCGCCGGTACGTGCGCGACTTCGTCGACGCCCGCCTGTCGATCGGCACGCTCGCGATGCCGATGATGATCGTCGTGCTCGTGCTGACGTTCCTCAACGACGAGCAATGGCGGCTCATCGCCAACCTCGTGCTGTGGGGCTTCGTCGTCGTCGTGGTGCTCGACTCGCTCGTGATGGCGTGGCAGCTCCGTCGCGCGATCCGCGCGAAGTTCGGCGAGAAGGATGCGAAGGGCCACGGCTGGTACGCGGCCATGCGGTCGGTGCAGCTGCCGTTCATGCGCATGCCGAAGCCGCAGACGAAGCTGTTCAAGTACCCGAGCTGAGACCGCTCGATCCCTGAGCGCCGACGCGCCACGCTCGCGGAGTGTCGAGCTGCTGTCGAAGTGTCGCGCCACTCGCGCATCTCCCCGACACCCGCGCGGCTGACGCGCGAGCGGTGTCGACCTGTGGCTCGAGTGTCGCGACACTCGTGCTGCACGTCGACATTCACGTCGGCGGCTGGCCCCATCGACTCCTGAGCACCTCGGCGAGGTCGGCGAGCCATTGGTCGGGACTCGGCACGAAGTCGCGGTCGGTCGCCCGCACGGTGCGTACCCCGACGCGCTCGAACTCGCGGTACTTCTGGATGTCGCGGTCCCACTGGTCCCTCCCGCGGTGGCCGTCGCCCTCGTACTCCTCGACGACGCGCGCCTCCCGGTGTCCGAGGTCGGCGCGGCCCAGCAGCAGCCCGGTCTGCGGGTCGCGCACCTCGACCTGCACCTCGGGCTCCGGCATGCCGGCGTCGACGATGAAGAGGCGCATGTCGGTCTCGCGCGGCGACTCGACGCGCTCCCGGATGCGCGGCAGCGCTGCGCGAAGGGCCGCGGCTCCGCTCCGCCCGGCCCACTGCTCGACGGTCCCCGCCAGCTCGGCGAGCGATGCGAGCGGGCCGGGGACGCGCCGGCCGGGGTAGTGCTCAGCCGCCGTCACGATCGCGTCGCCGAGCATCACCAGCTCATGCACGGTGCAGCGCCCGGCCATCAGCGCCCACGCGAGCGGCGGGGGTGCCACGGGCAGCCCTTCGACCTCCCACACGTCCAGTCGCTCCGCGGCCAGGCGCCGCACACGCACGCCATCCCGCTCCGGCTTGCCGCGACCCTTGAGCGAGACGATCTCGACCGTCGGCTCGCGCGTGAGCCGCCACGGCACCGGCAGCCCGAGGACGGCGAGCGCGGAGACGCCCCCGACGCACTGCCAGGGCCGCAGGAGCGGGGCGAAGGCGGCGGCGCGCTCGATGAGCGTCTCCGGCTCCTGCAGCGCGCGGATCCCGCGGAACGGCTTCGCGAACGCCTTGCCTCTGAGCATGCCCCGGCTGAACCCAGCATCCAGGCCATCCTCCACGCGGAATCCGGCAGCCGTGAGCGTCTCGGGCAGGTCGTCGATCACGCCGGGAGACTGGCACAGCGGCAGCGGCCGCGTCGGGACGACTCCACAGCCCGCCTGCGAGCCCTCCGGGTGTCCCGCCAGCCTCCGTGAGGCAGCGCAGCGGGGTGTCAGGTTGCGGCTCGAGTGTCTCGACACTCCTGCACGATCTCGACACGCGCGCGATCGACGGCGAACGGGTGTCGGCTTGTTGCTGGAGTGTCGCGACTCTCGAGCAGCAGGTCGACACGCCGCGGCGTGCCGACCCGGTGACCGGTGGTCAGGCGCGAGCCAGCAGCGCGCGGTTGATCTCGCGCGCCCAGCCGGGGCCGCGGTAGATGAAGCCCGTGTAGCCCTGCACCAGGGCAGCGCCGGCCGCGAGCCGCTCGCGCACGTCGTCCGCGGTCTCGACCCCGCCGACCGACACGACGTCGACCTCGGCGGGCAGGGCTCCGCGCAGCAGCCGCAGCACCTGGAGCGAGCGGGCCGCGACCGGCGGCCCCGAGAGGCCGCCCTGCCCGGCCCGCGCCACCGCATCCGCGCCGCTCACGAGGCCGTCGCGGCGGATCGTCGTGTTCGTCGCGATGACGCCGGCGAGCCGGAGCCTCGCGGCGAGCGCGGCGATGCCCTCGACCTGGGCGTCGTCGAGGTCGGGCGCGATCTTCACGAGCACGGGCACGTCGCCGGCGGCGCCGCGGATGGCGGCGAGCAGCGGCTCGAGCAGTCGCTCGTCCTGCAGCCCGCGCAGGCCCGGCGTGTTCGGCGACGACACGTTGACGGCGAGGTAGTCGGCGACCGGCGCGAGCAGCCGCGTCGACGTCAGGTAGTCGCGCTCGACCGCTGGCGCGTCGTCGGCGTCGACGACGCGGCTCTTGCCGATGTTGACGCCGATGACGGGTCGCGACGCCGCCTCGCGGGCGGCGGCGATGCGCTCGGCGGCCGCGGCCGCTCCCCCGTTGTTGAAGCCCATCCGGTTGACGAGCGCGCGGTCGTCGACGAGCCGGAAGAGCCGCGGCGGAGGGTTGCCGGGCTGCGGATGCGCCGTGAGCGTGCCGACCTCCACGTGGCCGAAGCCGAGGGCGCCGAGCCCGGCGATCATCGTGGCGTCCTTGTCGAAGCCGGCCGCGACGCCGAAGGACGTGGGGAACTCGCGGCCAAGGGCGCGGGTGCGGAGCACGGCGTCGGTGCGCACCCCGGGACGTGCCGCGCCGATCGTGCGGATCGCCGCGGCGCCCAGGTGGTGTGCCGCCTCGGGCTCGACGCGGGAGAAGCCGTGCCGGAACAGCAGGTCGTAGGCGGTCATCGAGAGTCCCCCGCGTCGGGCCGCTGGTCCTCGCGGAGCGCCCGGATGGCGTCCTCGAAGTCGTCGAGCGAGTCGAACGCCTTGTAGACGCTCGCGAAGCGCAGGTACGCGACCTCGTCGAGCTGGCGCAGCGGCGGCAGCACCGCGAGGCCGATCTCGTTGGCGTCGATCTGGCTCGCACCGGTCGCGCGGATCGTCTCCTCCACCGACTGGGCGACGCCGGCGAGGTCGGCGTCGGTGACGGGGCGGCCGCGCACCGCCTTGCGCACCCCCTCGATCACCTTCTCGCGGCGGAAGGGCTCGAGCACGCCAGAGCGCTTGACGACCGAGAGGCTCGCCGTCTCGGTGGTGGTGAAGCGCCTGCCGCACTCGGTGCACTGGCGACGGCGACGGATGGAGGTGCCGTCGTCGGTCGTGCGTGAGTCGACGACGCGGGAGTCCGGGTTGCGGCAGAACGGGCAGTGCATCAGTGCTCGCCCCCGAACCGCGCCTCGATGGCCTCGCCGTGCGCGGGGAGTCCCTCGGCGGCGGCGAGCGCGGTGACGGCGGCGCGCACCTGGGCGAGCGCGCCCCGGTCGTAGCGCACCACCTGCTGCGGCCGCAGGAAGGTGGCGGCGCCGAGCCCCGCGACCCGGCGGGCCTGACCGCCCGTGGGCAGCACGTGGTTCGAGCCGGCGGCGTAGTCGCCGAGGCTCACGGGCGCGTGCGGTCCGACGAAGATGGCGCCGGCGTGGCGGATGCGCGCGAGCAGCGCGTCGTCGTCGGCCGTCAGCAGCTCGAGGTGCTCGGGGGCGTAGGCATCGCTGACGCGGGCCGCGGCCGTGAGGTCGGCGACGAGCACGATCGCGGACTGCTCCCCCGTGAGCGCCGCGCGCACCCGCTCGGCGGCCGGCGTCTCC
>JBAZPY010000001.1:0-18138 GCA_041645515.1 Agrococcus sp. | reverse complement strand
GAGCGTGTCGGCGCGGCGCGATGGCTCGAACTGCCGCACGAGCAGCGTGCCGTGGCGGGCGCTGGAGCGCCAGTGGACGAGCCGGCGGTCGTCGCCGGGCGAGTACTCGCGCAGGCTGTGGAACGACACGTCGTCGGCGGTGCGCTCGGCGGCGGCCTCGCCGTCGAGGTCGCGCACGATGCCGCCGGCGCCGCCGGGCAGGCGCACGACGCGCGGGTGCACGACGAGCGTGCGGGTCTCGGTCAGGTGGTGGCGGCGCTCGAGCACGCCGAACGGGTCGGTGCGCAGGATCGTCGCGGGGCCGACCGTGCGCAGCCCTCGCCTCGAGGTGTCGAGCGGCACGCTGCGCAGCACGCTCGCGCCCACCTCGAGCGGCGGGATCTCGAGCACGGCCTCCTCGTCGCCGACGCTCAGGTCCACCTGGCGCGGCGTCGCCGCGCGGGAGGGACGGGCGATCTCGACGAGCGCGAGCGCATCGGCGCCGACCGGCACCCGCTCGGCGCTCAGCCCGATCCTGGCGCGAGCCCAGCGCTCCCCCACCACCCAGGGGATCGCGCCGAGCATGAGCCCGGCGGCCGCGACGGCCGCGACGACCGCCTCGCTCCAGCCGAGCGTCCGCGCGAGCACGACCCCCAGCACGACGGTCGCCAGCAGCGTCCACCCCCACGGGGTGAGCGCTCGCAGGGTCGCGTCGAGCCAGCGCATGTCAGCGCCTGGGCGGCGCCACGGTGAGCATGAGCTGCTGCACGATGCTCTCCGGCCGGACGTCGTCGAACTCGGCCTCCGGCTGCAGCACGAGGCGGTGCGAGAGCGCCGGCACCGCGAGCGCCTTCACGTCGTCGGGGGTCACGTAGTCGCGGCCGTGGATGGCCGCCCACGCGCGCGCCGTGCGCACGAGCGCGAGCGCCCCGCGCACCGAGACGCCCAGGCGCACCTCGTCGGCCTCGCGGGTCGCCTCGACGAGGCGCGCGACGTAGTCGACGATCGAGGGCTCGACGTGCACGCCGCGGATGACGCCCGCCATCGCCTGGACGGTCTGCGCATCCGTCACCGGGCTGATGTCCTCGGGCGAGACCTCGTCGCCGGAGTCGGCGAGGATGCGGAGCGTGGACGCGTGGTCGGGGTAGCCGATCGAGGCCTTGAGCGCGAAGCGGTCGAGCTGCGCCTCCGGCAGCTCGTACGTGCCCGCGTGCTCGATCGGGTTCTGCGTGGCGATCACCATGAACGGGCGCGGCACCGCGTGCGGCACGCCGTCGACGGTGACCCGACCCTCCTGCATCACCTCGAGCAGCGCCGACTGCGTCTTGGGGCTCGCTCGGTTGATCTCGTCGGCGAGCACGACGTTCGAGAACACGGGTCCCTGCCGGTACTCGAACTCGCCGGCGCCCTGGCTCCACACGCTCACGCCGGTGATGTCGCCCGGCAGCAGGTCCGGCGTGAACTGGATGCGCGTCGACGTGCCCGCGATCGATGCGGCGAGCGCGCGGGCGAGGGACGTCTTGCCGGTGCCCGGGTTGTCCTCGATGAGCAGGTGGCCGTGGCTCAGCATCGCGGTGAGCGAGAGCTGCACGACATGGGGCTTGCCCACCAGCACCCGCTCGACGCCCTCGACCACCCGCTCCGACAGCTCCTGGATGCTCGCGACGTCGACGCCCACGGGCGGCTCCCCTCTGTTCACAGCCCGCAACCTGCCACGGTGGGCGACGGATCCCGGATGGGATCGGACTCCACGTAGGTTACGACGCCCGTGGCCCGGACCTGCGTCGCCCCGGCGGGGACTCGCGAGGTGGACGGCTGGTCCTCGGTCCAGTGGCCGTCGACGAGGTAGCTCGCGACGACGCTGCCGCGCGCCTCGGGCGTCGCGTTCCTCGGGGGCGTGACCTGCAGCGGGACGAGCGGGCGACAGGTGACCTCCGTCGCGCGCAGGCTGAGCGGCATGCCGCCGCCGACCCTGGTGGGGGCCGAGCAGACCGGCTCCGGGCCGGCGCCTGGGGGCGCGCACGCGCGCACGTCGACGGTGGCCTCGCGGCCGTAGACGAACGAGGTGGCGGTCGGCGTGACCCAGTCGCCCGCGCGCACGCGCTGCCAGGCGGGCTCCACGGCCTGCGGCGACTGGCTCGTGCGGGCCTCGACCCACATGCCGTCCGCCGGTGCCGTCATGGCGACGATCTGCAGGTCGAGCGCGTCGTCGCGCTCCTGCGCGGCGACGGTCACGTCGCTCGCCGCGAGCGGCGCGGGGGTGCCGAAGACGGGATCCGACACCGACACGGAGCAGTGCCAGCCGTTGTCGGCGGTGACGGCGACGACGGCTCGCGATCCGTCGGCGATGGCGAGCGTCGCGGTGGTGCCCGCGGCGCCCGCCGGCTGCCCGTTGGCGGTGGTCGTGCAGCCGAGCGACGCCACGTCGGCGGCCGGCACGAGCCGGGCGCTGTAGCGCACGCTCGGGGCGCCGACCGGGTCGACGTCCGACCAGCGCACGGTCACCGTGCCGCCGTCGCGACCGGTGATCAGCACGGGGGTGGTCGCCGGCTCGCCGACCGCGGTGAAGGGGACGGGCGCGGCCGGCCACCGCCACGCGGCGTCGGGCACGCCCGCGTCGTTGACCGCGGCCACCTCGATCGCGTACGCGCGGCCGGGCGTGAGGCCGGCGATCTCGGCGGTGCGCTCGGCGGCGCCGACGCGCACGAGCCGGTCGGTGCCGCTGCCGGTGACCCGCAGCAGGTACGCCTCGATGGGTGTGCCGCCCTGCGGCTGGGGCACGGCGCTCCACGAGACGCGCGCGGCGCCCGGCTCCGTCCCTGGCACGGCCTGCACGCCCTGCACGAGCGCCGGCAACCGGTCGGCGTGCACGGGCTCGGAGGGGGCGGATCGCTCGCTCGCGCCGAGCGCGTTCGTCGCGATCGCCTGCAGCCGCAGCTCGACGCCCGGCTCGAGGCCCTCGATCGTGCAGCGCGGCTCCGCGCCGCAGGCGACGTCGACGCCATCGCCGACGATGCGGTAGCCGGTGATGGGGCTGCCGTTGTCGGCGGGCGGGTCGATCGCCATGCTCACGACCCCGTCGACGTGCTCGTCGAACACCTGCACGGGCGGCGCCGGCGCATCCGGCACGTCCTGCACGGTGATGGTGATCGGGCTCCAGACGCCACGCTTGGGGTCGCCGGTGATGTCGAGCACGAGCGCCTGGACGATCGTCGCGCCGATCACCGCGTCCGGGCTCGCGCTGAGCGTGACCGCCTCGTCGCGGAGGCCCGCGTCGATGCCCCGCGCGGCCGCGCCGGTCGCGCGGAGGGCGCCGATCCGCAAGGGATTCCCTGGGAACGGGTTCGACGCCTCGTCGTTCTCGAGCGGCAGCACCTCGGTGCTCGTGCCGCGCTGCAGCCTGATCGCGTCGGGGATGGGCGCGACGAGCGGCGCGGTGGTCGAGATGACGGACAGCACGACGGTGCCGGGCACCCCGGCTCCGGCGGCGTCGCGCGTGCCCACCTGCAGCTCGGCGGTGGTGCCGGCGTCGGTGTCGGGCAGCGCGCGGACGGTGAGCTCGGAGCCCTGGATCGTGGCCTGGAAGCCCTCCGGCACCTCGTCGACGATCGACCAGGATGCGCCGGCGAGCCTCGCCGGGTCGGGTGCCCTGGTGACGCGCGCGAGGTCGATCGAGCGCTCGGTGCCGGGCTCGAGCTGCACGAACGAGCCGAGGACCGTGAGCGGCACGTCGTCGCCCGCGATCACCTCGATCGGCAGCACGATCGTGCCGACGCGGCCCTCCGGATCGGTGCGGCTGTCGCCGTCGGTGACGGTGAACGTGATGCTCGCGGGCCCGAAGTGGCCCGCCGGCGGCACGTAGCGCAGCGTGCGCTCGTCGATCACGGGGTTGGAGCCGTCGGTCGGCGAGGCGACGACGGTGCTCGCGTCGGTGAGGATCGCGCCGTCCCCGTCGACGGTGACGACGACCTCGTCGATGTCGATCTCGAGCGTCTCCCCAGCGCGCACCGTGAGCGGTGCGACCTCCTGATCGAGCTGCGGGAGGGCGTCGAGGCGGCCCGGCACGGCGATCACGGCGGTGGAGACCGCGTCGGGCGCATCCGTGCGGGTGACGGAGAAGGGCACGAAGCGCGTGCGGTCGCCGACCGCGACCTCGATGGTGCCGTCGTCGCGCACGGCGACGCCCTCCGCCGGCATGGGCAGGGTCGCCTCGAGCACGTCGGTCCGGCCGTCCCGGACGGAGGCGTGCGCGAGCGGCGAGATGCGGACGGCGTCGGCGTCCGCGATGGATTGGATGGCGACCTGCACGTCGTCGACGTCGGGAGTGGGCGGCGGGGCGGCCGAGTCGACGTCGATGCGCAGCCAGCTCGTGGCTCGGGTGCCCGCCGAGTTCTCGACCGTCACGAGCACGCCGATGTCGGTGGCCTCCGGGCTCGCCGTCACGAGCACCGCGCCGTCGCGCGCCTCGGCGGCCGCGCCGCTCGACTGCGTCGCGACGTCGACGATCTCGAGCGGGAGCCCGGCCGGGTCGCTGTCGTTGGCGAGCACCGGCACGACGAGGGTCGAGTCGGGTCGCATGACGGCCTCGTCGGCGCGCAGCACCGGCGGCATCGCGGGGCCGGGCTCGACCACCACGACGCGCACGGTCCCCTCGCTCGCGGCGCCCAGGTCGTCGACCACCCGGTACTGGAAGTCGTCGGTGCCGATCGAGTACTCCCCGGCCTGGTAGCGGAGCGTCGACCGGCCCGGCTGCGTGACGAAGCCGAGCGCGGGCGCCGAGGACGGGCCGAGCAGCTGCACGGGGTCGCCGTTCGGGTCGGCGTCGGCGAGCGGCAGCGGCAGGTCGATGCTCGCGCCGGCGACGACGCGCGCCTCGACCGTGGGGGCATCCGGTGCCGCGTTGGTCGTCCGCGCCTGCGCCGCGACGCGCAGCTGGATGTCGGCCGTCGCCGTCTGGCCGTCGGGTCCGCGCACCCCGTAGGTCGCGGTGAACGTGCCCGGCGTGTCGCCGGCGACGTAGCGCATCCGGTCGCCGTCGACGAAGAGCATGCCGGCCTCGGGCACCGCGATGAGCTGCGGTTCGAGCACGAGCGGCAGCCCGTCGGGCTGCTCGTCGTTGACGAGCACGGGGATCTCGACGAGGCCGCCCGGCCGCACGGAGACGTCGTCGTCGCGCGCGATGGGCGCCTGCACCGACGCGGTCGCGGCCGACGAGACGAGCAGCTCGCCCGTCGTGGTGGCGATGCCATTGGTCACGGTGTAGCGCACCGTCGCCTCGGCGCCCAGGTCGTCGGCGAGCGTGAGCCGCAGCCGCTCGGCGTCGACCACCTCGGCGCGCACCGCGGGAGTGTCGCTCTCGGCGGTGCGGAGCGCCACCACGCCGCCTGCCGGGTCGTGGGCGAGCCGGTCGACGTCGAGCTCGACGGCGCCGATCGCGGGGAGCGCCGCCCGCTGCGGCATCGTCACGGGGGCCGACGACGCGTCCGCGCCGTCGAGCACGCGCACGGCGACCTCGCCGTTCTGCGTGGACTGGCCGTCGGTGATGACGTAGTCGAACCGCAGCAGCCCCGGCTCCGTGGGCGTCACGATGATCGTGTCGTCCGCGAAGCTGGGCTCCACCGGCTGCGGTCCGGCGACCACGTTGTGCAGGCTGAGCGGTCCGGCGCCGCCCTGCGCGGCGAGCAGCGGCTCGAGCACGAGCCGCTGGCCGACGCGGGTGACCGCGGTCATCGGCTGGGCGGCGATCGGCACGGCGCCCGCGTGCACGGTGACGGCGATGGACGCGGTCTCGGTGGCCCGGCCGTCGGTGACGGTCAGGCCGATCTCGCGCTGCGCTCCGGCGCGGCCGTCGCGGAACTCGAGCCGGCCGTCGGCGCGCACGCTGACGCGGTCGGACGGCTCCACCGATGCCGACACGACCGCGAGCGGATCGCCGTCGGGATCGACCCATCCGTCGAGCGCATCGACGACCAGGGTGCCCCCGGCCTCGATGGTGGCCTGCAGCGGTCGCACGAGCACGGGCGCCTCGTTGCCGCCCCGGATGGTCACGGTGGCCACCGCGTCGTCGCTCTCGGTGCCGTCGGAGACCCGGTAGTCGATGCGCGTCGCGCCCTCCTCCGGTGCCTCGAGCCGGATGCCGCGGCCGTCCGGCGCGATCGACACGGCGGCGTCGGCCCGGTCCGACTCGACCTCGGTGATGATGATCGGGTCGCCGTTCACGTCGCTGTCGTTCAGCAGCACCGGCAGCAGCGTCACCGCGCCGGGGCGCGCGCCCAGCTCGTCGTCCTCGGCGAGCGGCGGCGCGGGTGCCGCCTCGACGACCTCCTCGACCGTCTCGCCCTCGGCGGGCGCCTCGGGCTCGGGCTCCTCGGCCTCTGCCTCCCAGCCGACGATCCTGGCGCCGTCGTGGTCGATCGCCCAGGCATCGCCGCTGCCGGCGTCCACGAGCGCCGTGGCGCTCCCGCGCTGCAGGATCCGCAGCTCGGGGTCGAGGGCCATGTCGGGCAGGCTGAGCACCACCGGCTCCGTGGCGGCGCAGTCCCGCCAGCCGACCCCGTCGCTCCACGCCGCGAACGTGCAGTCGCCCGCGACGAGGGGTCGGGCGGGCTCCGCACCGGAGCCGGAGGCGAGCACCTCCTCCGCGTGCACGCCGAGCGGCTGCCGGACGAGCGCTTCCTCGGTGGCGTACAGCACGCCCGTGGCGCTCGGCCCCGGCTCCTGCAGCCGCGCGCCCTGCGCCTCGACCGACGTCTGCCACGTGCTGGTGGAGAGCACGCCCGAGCCGGCGTCGTACAGCACCCACTCGTCGCCGAGCGCCGTCAGCTGCAGGTCGGGCGCCGACGGCGACACGGGTGCTCGCTCGCTCTCGACGGTCTCGCCGGCCGCGTCCAGGCGCAGCACGCGGCCGAGGCCCGGCGACGCCGCGAGCAGGCTGCGCTCGCCGAGCACGGCGACGCCGCCGCGGCCCAGCGCGACCACCGGATCGTCGAGCTGCGTTCCCTCGGCGATCGCCCCGGTCGTCGTGCGCCACACGTCGCCCGTCGCGGGCGAGGTGATGACGACCCGGTCGTCGCGCACGCCCACGACCGCGCCCGCGACGATCGGCACAGCCGGGCCAGGCAGGGTCGCGCCCTCACGGACGACTCGGATGGTGGATGCGTCGCGGTCGACGACGACGGTGCCGCTCGCTGCCGGGTGCGCCTCGTCGACGTCGCCGACGCGGACGATCCGCTCGATCGTGCCGTTCGCGGTGTTCCCCAGGCCGATCGCCCCCGCCGGGCCGTTGGCGACCCAGACGCTCGAGCCGTCGAGCTCCGGCTGCACCGCGACGTACCCGGGGCTCAGCACGGCGCCGGCGACGACGCCTGCGACGAGCAGCGAGCCCAGCGCGACGCCGGCGGTGCGGCGCTTCACGGCAGCGGCTCCCCGCACGCCGTGGTGACGTCGCCTGTCGAGCCGTCGCGGTTCACCGCGATGTCGATGCAGAGCCGCTCCCCCGGCTCACCCGTCATCGTGAACTCACGGCCGCCCTGGATCAGGGCATCGCCCGCCGAGGTGCGCACGTGGTAGGTGTCCGTGTCGACGAGGCCCGGGTCAGGCCAGGCGAACTGCACGCGGCCCGACTCCGCGGTGACGACGACGTCCTCGACGACCGGGATGCGCTGGGAGACGCTCGAGAGCGCGACCGCGGCGACGGCGATGATGCCGAGCACCACGATGCTGGCGACGGCGATGCCGAGGCCCACGGCGAAGCGCTTGGGCTGCTGGGGCTGGCGCCTGCCCGTCGACGCGGAGATGTCGACGCGGCTGCCGGTGAGACCTACGGACCGTCGCGACCTGCGCTGCCGCAGCCGCAGCGCATCCGAGTCCTCCGCCACCTCCGGCTCGGGCAGGGGCGCCGCGGCCCACGCGTCCACCTCGACCTCGATCGGGGTCTCGTCGAGGCCGAGCTCGCGCTGCACGCCCTGCAGCTCGCGCAGCATCTGCTCGACCGTCTCGAAGCGGTCCTCGGGCTTCGCCGCGAGCGCCCGGTCGAGCACGCGCCGCAGCTGCTGCGGGATGGCGCGCGAGGGCAGCAGCTCGTGGGCGATGATCCGCTCGGTGAGCGCCGCGTGGTCGTTGGCCCTGCCGGGATGCTCCGCGGGGCTGCGGCCGGCGATGAGCGAGAAGATCGTCGCGGCGAGCGACCAGACCTCGGTCGCGACGGTGCCCCCCGTCTCGCCGCGCAGCACCTCGGGCGCCGCCCACGGCACCGACACTCCCGCCGCCTCCGTCGCGTCGTGCTGCAGCCCCGCGATGCCGAAGTCGCTCAGCACCGGGTGGCCGAACGCGGTCGTGAGGATGTTCGCGGGCTTGATGTCGCGGTGCAGCACGCCGGCCCGGTGCGCGGTCTCGATCGCGGCACCAACGCGGATGGCGATGCGCAGCGCGGCCTCCGGCGCGAGCGGCTCGGAGCGGAAGCGCTCGCCGAGCTCGGGGCTGGCGAGCTCCATCACGAGGTAGGGGCGGCCGTCGCTCGCGACGCTCGCCCCGAAGACGGTCAGGATGCCCGGATGCGACGACAGCCGTCCCATCAGGTTGACCTCGCTGCGGAAGGAGCGGCGGACGTCCTCGTCGACGAGCTCGGCGAGCAGCACCTTGACGGCGACGGGGCGGCGCGGCAACGCCTGCTCGTACAGGAACACGTCGGCGTAGCCGCCGGTGCCCAGCACGTGCAGGTGCGAGTAGCCGGGCAGGACCGGCGGCGCTGAGGGGAGCCGCCTGGCCATCAGGACCGCCTGGTCTCCTCGTCGCGCAGCGTCGTCCGAGGCACGGTGCGGTCGACGTCGTCGACGGTCGGTGCCCTCGTGACGTCGACGACGATGACGGTCACGTTGTCGCGGCCGCCGTTGTCGAGCGCGGCGGAGACCAGCGCGTTGGCGGCGGCAGCGGGGTCGTCGTGCTCCCAGAGGATGCGCTCGATGTCGATGTCGTGCACCTCCTTCGTGAGCCCGTCCGAGCACACCAGCAGCCGCAGCTGGGGCATGATCGGCAGCAGGAAGTAGTCGGGCACCGGGTCGATGCCGGCGCCGACGCCGCGCGTGACGACGTTGGCCTCCGGGTGGGTCTCGGCCTCCTCCTCGGTGAGGAGCCCGGCGTCGATGAGCTCCTGCACGACGGAGTGGTCGATCGTGATGCGGGTGAGCCGCTCGCCGAGCATCGCGTACGTGCGGGAGTCGCCGACGTTGAAGACGGCGAAGTGCGGCGCCCCCTCGTGCATCGCGAACGCGCAGCCGGTGACGGTGGTGCCCGCCGAGCCCTCGCCGTCGCCCAGCTTCTCGATCACGTCGGTCGCGCGCCGCAGCGCCTCGACGACGTCGATCGGCTCGACAGCCTCGAGCGAGCCGAGGCCGCCGAGCTGCTCGGCGACGGCCTTGCTCGCGAGGTCGCCGTGGGAGTGGCCGCCCATGCCGTCGGCCACCGCGAACACCGGCGGCTGCGTGACGAGCGAGTCCTCGTTGTGCTGGCGACGGAAGCCTGTGTCGGTCAATCCCGCCCAGCGCACCGCGAACTGGCGGCCCTCAGGCCCCTGGGTGGCATGCTCGCCGGTCGCCGCTCCGATGTGGGTCACGTCCTCCAGTCTTCCACGTCGCGCCCGTGGAGCCCGCATCGCGCGCGGAAGCGGTCGTCAGAGCCGGCCCTTGAGGAGTCGGTGCCAGTACACCTGCGGCAGCGCGTACCGGTCGAGCACGTGCCACACGGGGCTCGAGCGGATCTGGTCGGGCACCGGAAGGCTCCGCCGCACGCGCAGCTCGCGGTCGTACTCGCCGAACGACAGGCTGCGCCGCGCGGTCGCGATCGGGGCGACCGTGTAGCCGTCGTAGCGCTGCAGCTCGAGCCCGCCGCGAGCGCGGCGGATGTTCTCGACCGCGATCTTCACCTGGCTCCGCAGCGCGCCGCCCGTGCGTGCGTCGCCGAGGTCGGTGCCGTCGCCGACGGCCCAGATCCGGGGATGCTGGGGGTGCCGCAGCGTCTCCGGGTCGACGGCGATGAAGCCGCCCGTGCCCTCCGCGTCGAGCCCCGAGTCGGCGATGAACCCGTGGGCCGCGTACGGCGCGTGGAGCACGATGAGGTCGGCCTGCTCCGCCCCGGAGCCGTAGGGGCCGACGAGCGCCACCGCGTCGCCCTCGATGCTCTGGATGTGCGTGGCTCTCCGCACGTCGACGCCGTAGTCCTCGAGGTGGCGGCGGATCTCCCGCTCGATCGCCTCCACCGCGTGCAGCTGCGGGCCCTCGTGCACGAGCACCACCTCGATGCGGTCGAGCACGCCCGCCGCCCGCCACGTGTCGCACGCGATGAGGAGGGGCTTGAACGCCGTCTCCTGGCCGGACGCCGGCTGGCCGTGCACGTGGAAGATCGCCCGGCCGCTCGTCATGGCGGCGAGCCGGGAGCGCGCGCGGTCCAGCTCGCTGTCGTCCCATGTCGTGATGGCCGTGCCCTCCCGCAGCGCCCGCTCGGCACCGGGCAGCAGGTCCCAGTCGATCCGCGCGCCGGGTGCGAGCAGGATGTCGCGCCCGCGCACCTCGCTGCCGTCGGCGCAGCGCACCGACAGCCGCACCGGGTCGATCGACACGGCGGCCGTGCGGTGCCACTCGACGCCCGCGGGGATGAGCGACGCCTGCGGCCGCGCCAGCTCGTCGGGGTCTGCAAGGCCTGCGCCGACGTAGTGCTGCAGCGGCTTGTAGACATGCCGCTCGGCGGGCTCGATGAGGCCCACATCGGGGCAGCCCCTGCGCAGGAGGTGCGCGGCGGCCGACAGCCCGCCGTTGCCGCCGCCGACCACCAGGACGTCATGCACGCGTTCGCTCGTCATGCCGCGACGCTACTCCCTGTCCCCCGAACGCAGCACCCAGTCGGGAGCCCCCTTGGCGTCGACGATGTCGCGCAGCAGCGGCGCCATCGTCAGTCCGGGGTCCGCGGCCATCGCCAGCTCCGCGCACCGACCGGCCGTGCGCCCCCGGCCGACGAAGAAGTGCAGGAAGCCGACGATGACCAGTAGTGGCGCCCTTCCCTCGAGCGGCGTCGCCTCGGCGATCGTCGTCCAGCGGCGCAGCCGGTCCTGCAGCCGCTCGGCATCCGGCTCCGGCCCGCACCCGAGGAACCGCTCCGCGGCGCCGTCGCCGGCGAGCGAGCCGTGCTCGTCGATGGCGGCGAGCGTCGCGGCCGCCGCGTCACGGCCGTCGATCGCCAGCTCGATCGCCAGGTCGCGGAGCATCGGCCGTGCGACGAGCGCGATCGCGATGGCCGCCGCCTTCGCCGGGTCGACGCCGAGCGGGCCGCGCCCCGAGCCGAGTCGCGGCGCCAGCTCGACCGCGCGCTCGAGCGCGGCGATCGGGGCATCTGCGGCAGCGCTCACCTCGACGAGGTCGATCGTGTCGAGCCAGCCCTCCACCGCCCGTGCAGCGTCGTCGTCGCGGTGCACCGGCACACCGGGGACGACGGGCGGCGCCGGCACGCCCGGCGCGGGGTCATCGAGCAGGTCGAGCTCGGCGAGCGGCCCGCGCGCGAAGTCCGGGGCGGCGTAGTCGCCCCAGGCGTCGGGCGCGAGGGCGAGCAGCTCGAGGCAGCGCATGCCGGCGCGCCCGAGGCGGTCGGCGATGCCGCGCAGCTCCCGCTGCAGCGGCAGCGGGCCAGCACCGATGGGCGACGAGAGGCAGGCGACGAGCACGACGGCGTCGGCGCCGCGCGCCCCGGCGCGGATCGCCCGCGTGATCGCGTCGGCCGAGCGGGGCTCCGGGAGGTCGAGCACCATCGGCATGCCCGATCTGCCTCGGCGGAACGGCAGCGCCACGAGCGACGGCGCCTCGGTCGAGCCGACGAGCCGAGGGAGCAGGCGGAGCAGGGACTGCGGGGTGCGGATGCGGACGGTCTCCATGCGCGCACTGTGCGGCACGGCGGACGCCGCCCGCCGCGCCTCCCGGGCGCCCTGTGGACAGTCCGACCGCCTGGCTCCCGGGCAACCGGCCACATGCGGCCCGCGCTTGCCATCACCGCGGCCATGGGGCAGATTCGAGCTGTGTCCGCAACGCGCGGACGCCGCACAGCTGCTCGACGAAGGGGAACGAACATGCCAGAGAAGACACGCGTCACCGTCAACGGCTACGGCGTCATCGGGAAGCGAGTCGCGGACGCGGTCCGCGCGCAGCCGGACATGGAGCTGGTCGGGGTGAGCGACGTGATCTCGGACTACCGGATCCAGACGGCGGTGACCCTCGGCATCCCGGTCTACGCCTCCACCTCGAGCGCTGCAGCCTCCATGAGGGAGTCGGGGCTGCCCGTCGCGGGGGAGCTGCACGAGCTGCTCGGCCGGACCGATGTCGTCGTCGACTGCACCCCTGCGAAGGTGGGCGCGGAGAACCTCGCGCACTACCGCGATCACGGGGTGAAGGCGATCCTCCAGGGCGGCGAGCGCCACGAGGTGACCGGGCACTCGTTCGTCGCGCACGCCAAC
The DNA here is from genome assembly GCA_041645515.1 of Agrococcus sp. Taxonomy (GTDB): domain Bacteria; phylum Actinomycetota; class Actinomycetes; order Actinomycetales; family Microbacteriaceae; genus Agrococcus. The sequence goes on along the minus strand of JBAZPY010000001.1, from coordinate 5,669 downwards.
TACGCGACCGCGCTCGGCCGCGACGCGACGCGCGTCGTCTCCTGCAACACCACCGCGACGGTGCGGACGCTGACGGCGCTCAAGGACGCCGGTCTGCTCGGGAAGGCGCGCGGGGTGCTGATCCGCCGCGCCACCGACCCGTGGGAGTCGGACCACTCGGGCATCATGAACACGATCGTCCCCGAGGGCAGCATCCCGAGCCATCAGGGACCGGATGCGCAGTCGGTCGACCCGGACCTGGACGTCGTCACCATCGCGGCGAAGGGATCGCACACGCAGAACCACATGCACTTCTGGACGGTCGAGCTGTCACGGCCCTCGACGCGCGAGGAGGTGCTCGAGGCGCTGATGGCGATGCCGAGGATCGCGCGCGTGCGCAAGGCCGACGGCGTGGTGGCGCTCAACAGCACCGTCGAGCTGATGCGGGACCTCGGGCGACCCCGCGGGGACATGTACGAGGTCGCGGTCTGGGAGGACATCCTCACCGTCCAGGGCAACGAGCTCTTCTACACGTACACCGTCGACAACCAGGCGATCGTGATCCCGGAGAACATCGACGCCATCCGCGCCCTGGCCGGGACCGTCACCGACGCCGCCGAGTCGATCCGTCGCACCGACGAGTCGCTCGGGGTGCGCCGGGACTTCCTCACCGCGCCCGAGCGGGCGGCGACGGGTCGCTGAGCGCAGCCGGAGGGCGGCGCGGACGCCCCTGGGGATTCGCCGAGTGACACGGCGGGGCGGATGCGCTTCGATCGGGAGTGCGGCCCGGCCGCACAGGGCGGCCGGCGCGAGAGGAGCGAGAACAATGACACACACCGTGAAGTCGATGCTCGACACCTACCCGAAGGACCTCGGAGGCGTGGACCAGCAGGCGCTCGCAGAGTGCATCGCCGCATGCTTCGAGTGCGCGCAGGCGTGCACGGCCTGCGCGGACGCGTGCCTCTCCGAGGACATGGTCGCGGAGCTCACGAAGTGCATCCGCACCAACCTCGACTGCGCCGACGTGTGCGATGCGACCGGCAGGGTGCTGTCCCGGCACACCGGCTACGACGCCAACGTCACGCGCGCCGTGCTCGAGGCGTGTCAGGCGGCATGCAAGGCGTGTGCGGACGAGTGCGAGCAGCACGCCGACATGCACGAGCACTGCCGCATCTGTGCCGAAGCATGTCGGCGCTGCGAGGCGGCCTGCGCGGAGCTGCTGTCAGCTCTCGGTTGAGCGCCACCGGCCGGCGCAGCGCTGGGCGGCTCACGGGCCGCCCAGCGCTGACGTCGGTAGCGTTGCCGCCATGATGCGCACCAGACCGCCGCTGCAGGGCTCGTTCGGAGCGGTCGCGTCGACGCACTGGCTCGCCACGTCGAGCGGCATGGCCGTGCTCGAGCGCGGCGGCAACGCCGCCGACGCCGCCGCGGCCGCCGGCTTCGTGCTCCACGTCGTCGAGCCGCACCTCAACGGACCCGGCGGCGACCTGCCGGCGATCGTGCGGGTTCCCGGCTCGGCGCCGAAGGTGCTCGGCGGGCAGGGCGTGACGCCGGCCGCCGCGACGATCGAGCGCATGCGGGCGGAGGGCATCGAGCACATCCCCGGCACCGGCCTGCTCGCCGCGGTCGTGCCGGGCGCCGTGCCCGCGTGGCTGACGCTCGTGCGCGACCACGGCACGTGGGCGCCCGCCGACGTGCTCGCGTTCGCGATCGAGCTCGCCGAGCGCGGCCACCGGGTGCTCCCCCGCGTCGCCAGGACGATCGCCTCGCGCGCCGACTTCTTCCGCGAGCACTGGCACGAGTCGGCCGCCCTCTGGGCCGACCCGGTGCCCGCGGACTGGGATGTCGTGCGCAATCCTGCGCTCGCCGAGACCTACCGCAGGCTCGCCGAGGCTGGCCGCGGCAAGGGCCGCGAGGCCGGGTGCGACGCCGCGATCGCCGCGTGGAGCGAGGGCTTCGTCGCCGAGGCGATCGACCGGCACGCGCGGCAGCCGGTGATGGACTCGTCGGGCGCCGCCCACGCGGGCCTGCTCACGGGCGAGGACCTCGCGGGCTGGCGGCCGACGTGGGAGGACACCCTCGCGATGCCGTGGCGCGGCACGACGGTGCACAAGGCGGGCGCGTGGTCGCAGGGGCCGGCGCTGCTCGCGGCGCTCGGCACCCTCGAGCCGCTGCTGCCGGCGCAAGCCGAGGCGTTCGACGCCGAGCTCGTGCACCTCGCCGCGGAGGCGATGAAGCTCGCCCTCGCCGACCGCGACGCGTGGTTCGGCGACGGCGCCGACCTCTCGCGACTGCTGGAGGACGGCTACCTCGCCGAGCGGCGGGCGCTCATCGGTGACACCGCCTCGCTCGAGCTGCGTCCCGGCGCGCTGCGCGGGCAGCCTCGCATGCCGCGGCTGCCTGACGGCCCGCCGGCGACCCGCCCGGCGGGCACCGGCGAGCCGACGCGCGGCGACACCTGCCACATCGACGTCGTCGACCGCGACGGGATGGTCATCTCGGCCACCCCGTCGGGTGGCTGGCTGCAGTCGAGCCCCGCGATCGCCGAGCTCGGCTTCTGCCTCGGCACGCGGGCGCAGATGCTGTGGCTCGAGCCGGACCTGCCGACGAGCCTCGCGCCGCGCATCCGTCCCCGCACGACCCTGTCGCCGACGATGCTCGTCGGCGCTCGGCACCCCCGGCGGCGACCAGCAGGACCAGTGGCAGTACGCGATGCTGCTCGGGATGCGCGTGCTCGGCCTCGACGCGCAGGCGGCGATCGACGCGCCCTCGTGGCACGTGACCCATCTCGTCTCGTCGTTCGAGCCGCGCGTGTGGGAGCCGGGCGGGCTGCACGTCGAGTCGAGGCTCGGTGAGGGCGTCATCGCCGAGCTGCGCGCCCGAGGGCACGTCGTGACCGACGCGGGCCCGTGGTCGCTCGGGCGGCTCTCGTACGCCGCGCGCGACGCTGACGGCACCGTCAGGGCGGCGTCGAACGCGCGCGACGAGCAGGGCTACGCGGCGCTGCGGTGAGCTAGGAGAACAGCTCCGAGATCTCCTCGACCGTCTCGGGGTCGAGCTCCCCGCGCCCCGCCTCGGCGTTCTGGACGATCTGCTCGGGGCGCGTGGCGCCGGCGATCACGCTCGTGACCGCCGGCTGGGCAAGGAGCCACTGGAAGGTCGCGGCGAGCATCGTGCGATCGGCCCGGCGCACGATCCGCTCGTACTCCTCGATGCGCGACCAGTCGGTCTCCTCGAGCAGCTGCGGCTTGAGCGCCGTGAGCCGCGCATCCGCCGGCCCCGTGCCGTGCGAGTACTTGCCCGACAGCAGGCCGTTCGCGAGCGGGAAGTAGGGCAGGAAGCCGATGCCCACCTCGAGCACCGCCGGCAGCACCTCGCGCTCGACCTCGCGGGCGATCAGCGAGTACTCGTTCTGGGCGGAGACGAAGCCGCTGGGGCTCTCGACCTCCGCGGCCTCGGCGATCTGCTCCGCGGTGAAGTTGGAGTGGCCGTAGGCGCGGATCTTGCCCTCGGCGACGAGCTCGTCGAGCGCCCGCACGGTCTCCTCGATCGGCGTCCCGGTGTCGGGCGTGTGCAGCTGGTAGAGCTCGATGCGGTCGGTCTGCAGCCGCCGCAGCGACGCCTCGACGGCGCTGCGGATGTACGTGCGGGCGCCCTTGGGACCCCACGTCTCCGTGCCCTCGATCGGGAGCCCCGAGTGGCCCCACTTCGTCGCGAGCACGACCTTGTCGCGGGCGGCGCTGCCGGCCTTCGCCAGCGCGACGCCCATGAGCGTCTCGGAGGTGGTGGCCGGGTTGCCGTAGATGTCGGCGGTGTCGAACAGGGTGATGCCCTGATCGATCGCGGCGTGGATCACGGCGTCGGTGCCGGACTGGTCCTCGGTCGCGGTGCCCCTGCGGCCGAAGTTGTTGCAGCCGAGCCCGATGGGCGAGACCTCGATGCCACTGGTTCCGAGCGTGCGCGTCATGCCTCCACCCTAGGGTCCGGCGCCTGTGCCCTTGCGCTGCTTGGCCGGCTTCGGAGGCTGCGTGGCCGCGATCGTCTGCGCGACCTCGTGCAACCAGTCGATGTCGCGCATCCGGTCGTCGTCGACGATGCCGTACGGCTTGGATCCGGGATAGGCCTCGCCGCGCGGCAGCTCCGCCGTGAGCTCCTCCGCCTCGGGCACGAGCTTGAGCAGCAGGGTGTCGTCGCAGACGAAGCCGAAGATGCGGTCGTCGCAGTAGATGGCATGCTCGCCGAACATCGGCTGCAGGCGGATGGGCAGCGGCTCGAACGCCTCGCGCAGGCGATCGAGCGTCTCCGGCCGGTTCGACATGCCCCGATGCTAGGGCGTCAGCGGCTGCAGCACGCCGGTCCGCTCGATCGCCTCGAGCGCGAGCGTCTTGTAGCCCTCCTCGTCGAAGAGCACGGTGATCCGGTCCCCGTCCTCGCTGACGACGCTGCCCTCGCCCCACGCCTCGTGCCGCACCTCGAGCCCCACGGGCCAGGCCGCATCCGCCTCGTTCTCTCCTCGTGCCTCCTCGATGCGCGCCGCGGAGCCGCTGCGGCACGTGTCGCAGGCGCCGCACAGCCCTGGCAGCTCCTCGCCGAAGTAGCCGAGCAGGAAGCGACGCCGGCAGCCGCCAGTCTCCGCATAGCCGCGCATCATGTCGACGCGAGACCTGTCGACCCGACGGCGGGCGTCAGCGAGCCGCGCCGCCTCGTCGACGGCGGGCTTCACGGTGCCCTCGCGCCACACGAGGTCGCCGTCGCCGTTGGTCTCGACCGCACCGGCCTGCTCGAGGAGGTTGACGGCGGACGTGAGCCGGCTCGCGCCGACGTCGAGCCGCTCGCGCAGCCGCTCGGGTGGCACCGGCTGCTTCGCCCGACGGACGCGCGACGCCACCTGCGAGAGCATCTCGGTGTCGGCGGACCCGCCGGTGCGGAAGCGGTGCACACCGAAGTCCTCCTGCCGGAAGAAGAGCGCCGCGAGCGCAGGCTCGCCGTCGCGGCCGGCTCGGCCGATCTCCTGGTAGTACGAGTCGGGCGACTCGGGGGCGGCGGCGTGCAGCACGAAGCGCACGTCGGCCTTGTCGATGCCCATGCCGAAGGCGGAGGTGGCGGCGACGACCTCGGCCTCGTCGTCGGTGAAGGCGTCGTGCACCCGCTCACGCTCCGACCGCGAGAGCCCTGCGTGGTACGCCTCGGCGCGCGTCCCCGCCTCGCGCAGCTCGACGGCGAGCTGCTCCGCCTGCTTGCGCGTGGCCACGTAGACGAGGCCCGGCTTCGCCTCGGCGGTCGCCCGCTCGACGACCGCCGCGCGCTGGTCGTCGTCATCGGCCACCCGGTGCGCCTCGAGGAAGATGTTGGGCCGGTCGAAGCCGCGCACGACCTGCCGGGCGTCGCGCATCCGCAGCCGCTCGACGATCTCGTCGCGGACGGGCGGCGCGGCGGTGGCCGTCAGCGCGACGGTCGTCGGGTGCCCGAGCGCCTCGATCACGTGGCCGAGCCGCAGGTAGTCGGGGCGGAAGTCGTGGCCCCACGCCGAGACGCAGTGCGCCTCGTCGACGACGAAGAGCGTCGGCCGCAGCTCGCGGACCCGCTCGATGACGTCGTCGCGCGCGAGCTGCTCGGGCGCGAGGAAGAGGAAGCCCGCCTCCTGGGACTCGAGCTCCTCCCACGCCTCGCGGTTCTCGGTGACGCGCTGC